>JBCBZY010000258.1:0-4182 GCA_039815115.1 Pseudomonadota bacterium
GAGTTTCACCAGCAAGGCAGCGATCAAATCCTATCTGATGTCAGAAGCCACGGGCAACAAGGATGATGCCTATTCGCAGCAGCGACAGGCGGCTTATTGTCGGCAGCTGTTGTTCTTCAATAATGAAATCAACGCGCTGGCCAAAATCCGAAAACCCGAAGATTTTGTGCGCGAAGTCCTCATGACGAAAAACGTCAAAAAGATCATGGCCCGGTCGAAGAAATTCGCGTCGCGTCTCTGCGCCCATATGCGGCAGGCTGGCGTGGAAGATGGCGATACCGTGATGTTTGTCGACCTTGGCTATAACGGGTCGGCTCAGAATGTTGTCGAGCCTGTACTGATCGAAGAAATGGGATTGACCATCGCCGGACGCTATTTGCTGCTCCGGGAACTAATGATCACGGGCCTCGACAAAAAGGGCCTGATCGACAAGCGGCACTATGACAACAGCGCGCTCAATGCCCTGTGCGAGTCCATTGCCGTGCTCGAGCAGCTGTCGACCCAGGCCCAGGGTTCGGTCCTGGGTTATGAAGAGGACGGTACGCCGCGTCGCGATACCGCGGATATCAAGGGTCGCCAGAGCGAAGCCCGCGAACAGGCCCAGGCTGCCTGCCTTGCCTATATGGACGATCCGGAATGTGGTTGGGAAACCGTGCCCCAGTCATGGGACGGAGATTGCGCCCGCCGACTGGCCGCTGCTTCGCTAACACGCCTGCTCTTCCTGCCGGTCAGCCGGGAAGTCGATATTTTCGAGAGCTTCCATCATGACGTTAACCTCGGGACCAAAGACATGGTCCGGCTGGTTGATCCGCAAGCTGCCGAGAAAGGTATCCGGCGACGCGGTTTGTTCTACACCAAGAATACCACCCGGATTTATCTGCCGGGCGAATTGCAGCAGCAAGGCATGCAGGCCCTGCTCCCCAATTTTGCCAGCAACCGTTTCGCACTCGATCTGCGCCAGAACGACTTCCAGGCCAAGGCATGCACGCTTCCCGTCGTGTTGGCCAACGACATGGAACATGTGCAGGTGGAAATCGACGCCCACCCGACCAGCGACGGCTATTACCAGGCGCTGATCCCGGCGGGCATGGGCAATTACAACATTGCCGTGATGATCGGACAGGTTTGTGACTGGCTGCAGATCGACGATGTCAGCTTTCACGAGGTTGATAATTTCTCGGCCAAGAAGCTGGATGACGATACCATCCCGGCCTATCCGGTGTTCGAAGCTGTTGTTGAGAAGGCACCTGGATTGCTGGCCTGCACAGATCCCAATGCCTTCATCATGATCCCGCCATCCAGCATCAGCACTGGCGAGCAAATGATGCTCAGCCTCGTATTCCGCCCCACTGTCCTCCGCGACAGAAGCGCTGCCACTCTCCAAGAGGTTGCTTGAACATGCCCAATCTTCTCATCCACAGCATGTCGGAATTTGCCCCGATCATTGTTCAGACGCTTCACCATGCGGGCGCATCCCGCATCGCGGAAATCGGCGCCGAATATGGCGGGATGTCGAGCATCCTTGCCGATTATGCCGAGCAGTCGGAAGGCCATCTCTACAGCATCGATCCGATGCCCAAACCGGAATTTCTGAAATGGATTGATGGTCACAACCATGTCAGTCACATCCCAAAACCCAGTCTCGAGGCGTTCGAAGATTTGTCGGACATCGACGCCTGGCTGGTCGACGGAGATCATAACTGGTTCACCGTCTACAATGAGCTCAAGTCAATCGATGCCGCCTGTCAGCGCGATGGCAAACCTCTGCTCGCCATCCTGCACGACGTCTGTTGGCCGTCCGCTTTCCGGGATTCCTATTACGCCCCGGACAACATACCTCCCGAGTTCCGCCACAATTACAGCATGGATGGTGGTGCCAAGCCCGGCAATCCCGGGCTGCTTCCAGGCCAGGGTTTCCGCGGCATGGGTCAGTTCGGCATGGCGATGCATGAGGGCGGGGAGCGAAATGGTGTGAAGAAAGCCGTACTGGATTTTATCGCAGAAACCGAAAGTGACGAACGCGCGCTGTCCTATGCTGAAATTCCCGCCGTATTCGGCCTCGGCATCTTATTCGACACCACTGCCCCCTGGGTCGGACCGGTCAGCGACCTGCTGGTCCCGTTTCACCAGAACAGCCTGATCGCAAAGCTGGAGGAAAACCGGCTGGCCAATTTCCTGACGGTGCTCGACTGGCAGGACGGACATATCCGCCGGCCGGACTGATCAATAATCTTCCGGTGCTTCGCTATAGGCAAGGTCACCAAATTTGGTGAATTCGCTCTGGAAGCTGAGCGCGATATTGCCGGTTGAACCCTGGCGATTTTTGGCGACGATAACCGTGGCCTTGCCAACCTTGCTCTGGTGATCGGTTTCCCAGGCCAGATATTTGGCTTTCTGTTCCTCGGTCGAATGCTCGTCCGGGTCATCCGGCTTGATGGCGAGGTGATAATATTCGTCGCGATAGATGAACATCACGATATCCGCATCCTGCTCGATTGATCCCGATTCGCGCAGATCGGAGAGCTGCGGACGCTTGTCTTCGCGGCTTTCCACCGCACGGCTGAGTTGTGACAGCGCGAGCACCGGACAATTGAGCTCCTTCGCCAGCGTCTTCAGTCCGCGACTAATCTCGGAAATCTCGTTCACCCGGTTATCCTGGGCACGGCCGGACCCTTGCAGCAGCTGCAGATAGTCGACCACGATGAGGTTGATGCCGCTGCGCCGCTGAAGCCGCCGCGCGCGTGTTCTGAGCGCCGCGATGGTCAGGCCCGGTGTATCATCGATAAACAGCGGCAGATCCTGCAGCTCACGCGATGCCAAAGCCAGCTTGTGCATCTGGTCGCGGTTGATACTCCCCATCCGCAGCTTTTCCGAGCTGATCTCGGCCTGTTCCGAAAGGATTCTGGTTGCCAGCTGGTCGGCCGACATTTCGAGGCTGAAAAAGGCCGTACGCGCGCCGAGCGAGTCTTCGGGCGCAATGCCATCCTGCATGTCCCGACGAAAGCGATTGGCTGCGTTGAAGGCGACATTGGTGGCCAGTGACGTTTTACCCATGCCGGGACGTCCGGCGAGAATGAGCAGATCGGATTTGTGGAGACCACCCATTTTGGCATTCAGATCGGTCAGACCCGTGGTGATGCCGGATACCTTGCCGCCACTGTTAAATGCCCGCTCGACATTGTTGAGCGCTTCCGTCGAAGCCGCGAGGAAGCTTTTGACACCGCCTTCCTGTGCTTCGCCTTCAGATACCCGGTAGAGTGCCGTTTCCGCTTCCTCGATCTGGGTTTTCGGATCCACAGCCTCGCTGGTATCCAGCGCGCCGTCGACCAGCGTCCGGCCCACGCTGACCAGTTCCCGGAGTAGTGCCAGATCATAAATCTGGTCGGCAAAATCCCGCGCGCCGATCAGGCCGGCACCATCACCGGTCAGCTTCGCCAGATAGGACGGACCGCCCAGTTCCTTCATGATTTCGTCTTGCTCGAAATAGGGTTTGAGCGTGACCGGCGTGACCACCATATTCCGATCGAGCAACTTCAGAGCCTGCTCATATATCCGGCCATGCAGCGGCTCATAAAAATGTTCGGGCCGCAATTTGATCTGCACATCTTCGGCGACGCGGTTGTCAATCAGCAGGGCACCAAGAAAAGTCGCTTCTGCCTCGACATTGCGCGGCAGGCGCTGGGTTCCCTCTTCATCATTATCGAAACGCATCAATTCGGCCATGCCCCACCATCCACGTTCCAGCGATTCCCGGCAAGAGCGTTCCGGAATTTTTACAAATCAGGCGGGGACAGTCCTGTGGATAAAGGTCCGATCTTTCTGCTGCACTGCAAAAACCCTTGTCCGAACTCCTGTCCTGCGGCAACAGGGCCGTCATGTCTGATCCGCGCATCATCCATGTTGAACTCGACGAAGCGACGATAATCTGGCGCAATGCCGATATCGAGCAAGAGCGCCGCATCGCGATCTTCGACCTGATCGAGGAGAACCATTTCAAGCCATTGCGCGAGCACTCCGATGGCTATGCCGGACCCTACAAGCTGCATCTCAGCGTCCAGGAAGGGCGTCTGGTGATCTCCATTGCCCGGGAAGATGGCGAACCGCTCGAGACACTCATTCTCGCTTTGGGCCGATTTCGCCGCCCAATTCGCGATTATTTTGCGATTTGCGACAGCTATTACC
>JBCBZY010000203.1:0-5310 GCA_039815115.1 Pseudomonadota bacterium
CGATTGGTGTATTTCTTGGCAATCGAGATCACCAGACGCAGGTTCGCCTCGACCATTTCCTTTTTGGCAATCCGCGCTTCGCGCTCGCCTTTCTGGACCATGTTCACGATCCGGCGGAATTCATCGAGTGAAGTTCCGGTTGCAGCGGCAATGTCGGAAATCTCCGAGCGGATACGTTCGACGGAATTGGCTTCCTTGGCCGCGAAAGCCGCCCATTTCTTGTCCGCTTTGGACATGCCGGCAAGCCAGCCATCATCCAGCTCGTTGCCGATATAGCTTTCCAGAAAGGCACGGCGTGGGACTTTGTGTCGCTCCGCCAGACGCAGCATTTGCCCGCCGAGCGCGGTCAGGCGGCGATTGAACGAGTAAAGCTGATCGACCAGAAACTCGATCTTGTTGGCATGAAACTGCACGCTTTCAACCAGCGCCGTCAGCTGTTCGCGCAAGGAATGATATTTCTTTTCCGAAGCCGCAGGAAAGTCGTTGCCCGCCGCAAATGCTTCCATGCGGGTATTCTGCAATTTCGAGAATTTCTTGAAAACAGACGTGATTTCGGCAAATTTTTCCAGCGCTTCCGGTTTCAGGGCCTCTTCCATCTGTGCGAGGGACAGGGTGTTGTCTTCTTCCTCTTCCTCCACACGTTTGGCGCGGCGCTCGGTCAGCTTGTCCTCATCGTCCTCTTCGCCTTCTTCGGCTTCAGGCTCGTCCTCTACTTCATCATCGTCCTTGTAAGAGGGACCGGCGGTTTTTTCGCTGATCTCGCCGTCATCATCATCTTCGTCTTCCAGATTCTCCGGAACCGGGTCCTTGGACAGCATGGCATCGAGATCAAGGATTTCACGCAACTGCATCTCGCCGTCATTCAGCGCGGTTGACCATTCGATGATGGCGTTGAAGGTGGTCGGGCTTTCGCACAGGCCCCAGATCATGGTGTCGCGGCCAGCCTCGATACGCTTGGCAATGGCGATTTCGCCTTCGCGGCTGAGCAATTCGACTGCGCCCATTTCGCGCAGATACATGCGGACAGGATCGTCTGTCCGGTCGCCGGCGGCCTTTTTCGGGGCTGCTGCTGCGGCTTTCTTGTCCTTGTCCTTGCCGTCAATCGATTCGACTTCTTCGCCGCCCATTTCTTCGGCCGCTTCGTCATCATTCTCGACGACACGCACGCCCATT
The DNA here is from genome assembly GCA_039815115.1 of Pseudomonadota bacterium. Taxonomy (GTDB): domain Bacteria; phylum Pseudomonadota; class Alphaproteobacteria; order Sphingomonadales; family Sphingomonadaceae; genus Parasphingorhabdus. The sequence goes on from JBCBZY010000203.1 coordinate 1,174, forward strand.
TCGGAAATGGACGACATGATGTCTTCAATCTGTTCGTTCTGGTCCTGAGGCAGTGCTTCATTGAGCTCGTCTATGGTAATGTAGCCGCGCTTCTTGGCCTTGGTAATCAGTTTCTTGATCGATGATCCGTTCAAATCAATCAATGGAGCGTCTTCTGCTGCCGATTTTTTTGCTTTGCTCGCCAATGCCTGTGGCCCCTACAATTAAATTTCAAACCGATTGCAGAAACATATGATGCCTAAGCGACATCATCGATCTGGGTGAGTTCCATCAAACGATCATGAAAAGCCTGTTTCGCCTGACGCAGCCTTTGCTGTTCGGCATAACTTTCCTCGTCCAAATTATCCTGCACCCGCCTCGTTGCTTCTGCCAGAGCCGCTTCCAGTCCGGGACGCGCGGTTATCACCTGTATCGCTTCCGACAAATCCCTGTGCGCCCGTTCGATCAATTCAGACGGGGCAGGATCTGGCAGTTTGCGGTTGAAAGTGAAATTCAGCGCATCGGCCCGTAACAGCCCTTTTGCGACATTATAACAATCTGTCTGTTCCAATATGGTAAGAAGGCCCTGCATATCAAGCGTTTCTTTGCGCATGGCCTGTCCGACGAGCTCCGACAAAAGATCCTGAAGCTGCGAATCGGCCAGTTTGAATAGAGTGAGTTCTTCAAAATGCCTGGAAATCTGCGACGGATGGCGGATCAGGCCGCCCAGAATCGCCTTGGCAATCCGCAGGTCATGGCCGCTGACCAGGACTGATTTTGTGTCATCGGTTGCGGTGGAGGCCGAATATTTTGCGGTGAAGCGTGATCCGGCTCCCCGAAATGGCCGGCCCATTGCTCCTGATCTGCGGTTGGCGAAGAAGGTTTTCTCGTATCGCTCCTGAAATTCCTGGCGATAATGCTGGGCGATATCCTGATCGGATATGTCTCGTACATGATCCGACAGGCGTTTTTTCAATCCCGCCTTGCTTTCCGGGCTGTTAAGTGGTTCCGCCGCCAATTCGTGAGACCAGATCTTTGCACTCAAGATCTGCGGTTCTTCGAGCAAGGCGGCGAAAGCTCGAGCTCCATCGGACCGGACCAGGTCATCGGGATCCTGACCAGCGGGCAGCGAGATGAAGTTCAGGCTGTGCGAGGGACGGAGAAGGGGCAGGGCGCGGGTGGCGGCGCGCATGGCTGCCTTTTGTCCGGCATTGTCGCCGTCAAAGCACAGGATCGGGGCCTCGACCATTTTCCAGATTCGTTCGATCTGGTGCTCGGTCAGCGCGGTTCCGAGAGGCGCTACAACATCGGGAAACCCGGCCTGGGCGAGGGCAATCGCGTCCATATAGCCCTCGACCACCAGGATGCGCTCGGTCTGGCGGGAGGCCGGTGAGGCCTTGTCGAGATTGTAGAGCGTGCGGCCCTTGTCAAACAAAGGAGTATCAGGCGAATTCAGATATTTGGGCTCGCCATCCCCCAAAATCCGTCCGCCAAAGGCAATGACCCGACCGCGTGGATCCCGGATGGGAATCATCAGCCGGCCGCGGAAGCGGTCATAGGGTTCACGGTCATCGACCTTGATCAGCAAGCCGGCTTCCACCAGCCGGTCCACACCATGCGACCCCAGCGCCTCTTTCAGCTTGCCGCGAGAATCGGGCGCAAATCCGAAGCCGAATTCGCGGATCGTTTCCACCGATATGCCCCGGTTTTCCAGATATTGCCGCGCCTGTGCGCCTTCTATTCCAGCCAACTGCTGCACAAACCAGTCCTGCGCTGCCGCCATGACGTCATGTAGCGTGGCCCGCTGTTCCTGGCGCTTTGCCGCGCGCGGATCCGGGGCAGGGACTTCCATCTGCGCTTCGGCGGCAAGATCCTTCACCGCATCCATGAAACCGAGCCCGCGCTGATCCGTCATCCAGCGGATCGCATCCCCATGCGCGCCGCAGCCAAAGCAGTGATAGAAACCCTTTTCATCATTGATCGTGAAGCTGGGCGTCTTTTCATTGTGAAACGGGCAGCAGGCCTTGTATTCCCGCCCCGCTTTCTGAATTTTGACCGTTCGCCCGATCAATGTCGACAGCGTAACCCGCGATCGCAGTTCATCCAGCCATTGCGGAGAAAGGGTCATAAATCCCCCTCCCGCTTGCGGGAGGGGCTAGGGGAGGGCCTGTCCATCAAAACTCGTCCAATTGCCTCCACAACACCCTCAACGTTACTCATCACATCAGCATTCGTAAATCTGACCACCCGATAACCTTCGTGCTCCAGAAACACAGTTCTCGACCGATCATATTCGACCTGGCCCGAATGTGAATCTCCATCCAGTTCAATCACCAACTTGGCAGTCCGGGCAGCAAAATCACAGACATATGGGCCAATACAGACCTGGCGGTTGAACCTTACTCCACCCAATTTTCTGGTTGACAAATAGGGCCATAGTTTCCGTTCCGCCGGAGTAGCATTGTTTCGCAAATCACCAGCAAGGTTGGTTTTCCGCTGCGTAAACTCTTTCATGCCCTCCCCCGGCCCCTCCCGCAGGCGGGAGGGGAGAAGATGTTTGTTGCCTATCCCAAAGCTGCCTTCACCAGACCGCTGGCCTTGCCCATGTCGATTTCACTGCCGTGGCGTTTTTTGAGTTCGCCCATCACGCGGCCCATGTCTTTCATCGAGTCTGCGCCCAGTTCGGTCTTGATCCCGTCGATCAGCGCAGCTGTTTCCTCTTCGCTGAGCTGTGAGGGAAGGAATTCCTCGATCACCGACAGCTCGTATTTTTCCTGTTCGGCGAGCTCGGTGCGGCCGCCTTCTTCATACATGGAAATCGACTCGCGGCGCTGTTTGGCCATCTTTTGCAGCACATCGGTGACCATCGCGTCATCATCGCCGCCACCGTCTTTAGTGCGCAGTTCGATATCCTTGTCCTTGATCTTGGCAAGAATGGCTCGAGTCGCGGCGGTGCGATCCTTGTCTTTTGCCTTCATCGCCTCGATTTGCGCGGCTTTCACGGAGTCGCGAATCATGGGAACCTCTCTTTTTGGAATAAGCGTTAACCCTAGCGGGAAGATTCCGGATTTCATAGATTGTGACCAAATTATTTCGCCCCTAGTGCCAGCGAAATTTTGTGCCTACGACAATACCGGAGAGGACAGTGCCCATGACCGATGCAAATATCCCCGAAGCTCCCCAGGGCGCAACCGGGATATTGCTATTGGCGGACGGGACAGTGATCTGGGGCAGGGGCTTTGGTGCAACCGGATCGGCGGTTGGCGAAGTCTGTTTCAACACCGCGATGACCGGCTATCAGGAAGTGATGACCGATCCCAGCTATGCCGGGCAGATCGTGACCTTCACCTTTCCCCATATCGGCAATGTCGGCACCAATGATGAGGATGTCGAGGCGGATGCGCCCCATGCGCTGGGCTGTGTCGTCCGGGAAGATGTCACCGCGCCCAGCAATTTCCGGGATCAGAAACCGTTTGACCAGTGGATGGCGGAGCAGGGGCGGATTGGCCTGTCCGGGGTAGATACCCGAGCGTTGACCCGCCGGATCCGCGAAGCGGGGGCGCCCAATGCAGTGATTGCCCATGATCCCGAGGGGAATTTCGATATTGATGCGCTGCTCGGGCAGGCGCGGGGCTGGGCCGGGCTGGAAGGCATGGATCTGGCGAAAGAAGTCACCGGGCATCAGACGAAAATCTGGGATTCGGGCATCTGGCGCCTGGGGCATGGCTATGCGCCAGTCCCCCTCCCGCCTGCGGGAGGGGAGTTTGGCGACTCTCGGCTTGATCCGGGGGATCAAGCTGTCGACAAACTGGGAGGGCCCGAGTCCTCCGAATCCAGCTCTGCAACGGACATACCCTCCCCCGACCCCTCCCGCGAGCGGGAGGGGAGAGAGAGGCCCCATGTTGTCGCCATTGATTATGGCGCAAAGCGCAATATCTTCAGAAACCTTGTGAAAGCTGGCGCAAAAGTCACTGTCGTGCCTGCTGAAACGTCATTCGCCGATATCATGGCGCTGAAGCCCGCAGGCGTATTTCTGTCTAATGGCCCGGGCGATCCGGCGGCGACGGGGGAATATGCGGTTCCGGTGATCCGGCAGCTGCTCGAGGCGGATATGCCGCTCTTTGGCATCTGCCTCGGCCACCAGATGCTGGCGCTGGC
>JBCBZY010000013.1:0-20029 GCA_039815115.1 Pseudomonadota bacterium
CCCGCATCCATCGAGATCATCTGCCCCAGTTTCATCGCTGCTCCGCGCAGATGGGACAGCCGGTCGGCAACTCGCGTGACATTGCGCGGTGTCAGCATCATGTCGCGCATGTCGGGCCGTTCGCCATCTGCCAACCGCCGCGCCCCTTCGGCCAGCATTCCGCCCGCGACACCGCCAGCGAGACGTCCAAACTGGCTCAGCCGGGAAATCCTGCCGCTGGGAACCGCGCGGTCTTTTGAATCCTTGCTGTTAACCACGCGTCACCAGCCCCGGCTTCCTGGCACGCCCTTGAATGGCCCCGCCAGATCGCAGGTGATCCAGCCGCCGTAAAAATCTCCCGGCTGCGGAGTGACCGTTTCGCCATCGACACTGCACCGGTCAAAGGGAGCACAGTAGAAAGCGACATGGTCCTGCAACATGGCAAAATCCCGCGATGGGCTGGGATAGCTCCAGCCGACGGCAGGCAAAACCACGTCGCCAACAACCACGTCCCAATACGCTGCAGCCCCTTTCCATTCGCAGAAGGAACTGCCTTCGGCGCGGCGGAGCATTCCCGGAGCGATATCATCCGGCGGGATATAATAGCTGGGCGGATGGCTGGTCTCCAGCGTACGGATACTCGATCTGGTGTCCGCGACGACCAGGCCTTGATGTTCGATAATAATATGGGACGCACAGGGCTCCGCGATGGCAGGCCTGGGATAGTCCCAGACGCTTTCCTGTCCGGGTTGTACCGGATCTGGTTCCGGTCTGAAGAATCGGGCATTCATAAGTCGGGCAACTCCCTGCACGCCCTTTTGGACATGTTGTCTGATCCGGGCTCCTGGAGAAAGGCAAATGAATTAACTTCCGTCGGTCCCGGTTCAGCTTTACTCTCTATATGGGTGCTCCGACCCGAAAACCATATGTCCGAAAGACCCTGTTATGAAAATTGCCATTGTCGGTTCCGGATTATCCGGTCTTGCGGCTGCTGATCAGCTTGTGGCGGCAGGTCACGAGGTGCAACTGTTTGACAAGGCTAGGGGGCCGGGCGGCCGTATGTCGACCCGGCGTGTGGATATTGATGGCAAACAGGTCGGCTTTGACCATGGCGCACAATACTTTACGGCCCGGGACCCGGCTTTCCGGGCAGTGGTGGCAGACTGGAAATCCGAAAATGTCGTTCGGCCATGGCCGGCTGCAGGTGCGGAAGCATGGGTTGGTTGTCCGGCGATGAATGCCCCGATCAAAAAACTGGCCAGTCAGCATGACGTTCGCTGGTCGGCCCGGATTGCTGATCTGAAACGCATGGAGAATGGCTGGCAACTGGAATGCGAAGGGGAATCGCTGCCTGTACAATTTCATGCGGTCATCTTCGCCATTCCGGCGGAACAAGCCGCGGAACTGCTTGCTCCCCTGCATGCGGAATTTGCCGCGCTGGCCCGGTCGACTCCTTCCTCTCCCTGCTGGACCGTGATGCTGGCATTTGACGAGCCCGTGCAAACAAAGCAGGTCACGTTTCGCGATGATGAAGTCTTGGGCTGGGCCGCGCGCAATTCCGACAAGTCCGGGCGGGTGGAAACCGAAAGCTGGGTGCTGCAAGCGTCACCTGATTGGTCGACGGATCATCTCGAAGATGACGCAGCCTATGTGATATCCACGCTGGTCGAGCGCTTCGAACAGCTGTCGGGCGCATCACTTCCCAAGCCGCTGATTGAATCGGCCCATCGCTGGCGTTTTGCCCGGTCCGGGCAGACCGAATTCCAGGCGATTTATGATCGCGATCAGAAGCTCGGTGTCTGCGGCGACTGGCTGATCGGCCCGCGCGTGGAATGTGCGTGGCTCTCCGGAAATGCCCTCGGCAAAATGATGGCAGATTGAAAAAGCGGGGTCAGTGCCGGAAATGGCGCATCCCGGTAAACAGCATGGCCAGCCCGGCTTCGTCCGCCGCCGCGATCACTTCGTCATCGCGAATCGAACCGCCCGGTTGAATAACCGCCGTTGCGCCCGCTTCCACCGCAGCCATCAGCCCGTCGGCAAATGGGAAAAACGCATCGGAAGCCACTGCCGACCCGATCGTGCGCGGCTCTGACCATTCGGCCTTTTCCGCTGCATCCTTCGCTTTCCAGGCGGCGATTCGCGCGGATTCCAGACGGTTCATCTGCCCCGCCCCCACACCTGCGGTTGCTCCATCCTTTGCATAAACAATGGCGTTGGATTTGACATGCTTGGCAACCGTCCAGGCAAACAGGCAGTCGGCCTTTTCCAGTTCGGTCGGCTGCCGTTTCGTCACACATTTGAGGTCATCCGGTGCGATCTGGCCATTGTCGCGGGATTGCAGCAGGAACCCGCCGGCGATCGACTTGAAGGCCATGCCGCCGCGCGCTGCATCCGGCAGATCACCCGTCAGCAACAGGCGCAGGTTTTTCTTCTTCGCGAAAATTTCCCGGGCCGCGGAATCAGCATCCGGCGCACAGACCACTTCGGTGAAAATCCCGGTCATCGCCTCGGCTGCCGCGGCGTCCAGCGGCCGGTTGACCGCGATAATGCCGCCGAACGCCGACACGCTGTCGCAGGCCAGCGCCGCCTTGTAGGCATCGAGCACCGTATCCGCACTCGCGACGCCGCAGGGATTGGCATGTTTGACTATGACCACTGTTGGCGGACCATCGCGGAACTCGCTGACCAGTTCCAGCGCCGCATCAGCATCGTTGTAATTATTGTAGCTCAGTGCCTTGCCCTGCAGCTGTTCCGCCTGGGCAATACCGGCAGCCGAAGGGCCAACAGGCATATAGAGCGCCGCTTTCTGATGGGGGTTTTCGCCATAACGCAATTCGGTTGGCTGGTTCATCGTCAGCGGCAGGGTTTCGGGGAACATCAGCCCCTGGTCGGCAAAGCCGAACCATTGCGCGATCATGCTGTCATAGCTCGCCGTCGCCGCGAACGCCTTGGCCGCCATTTTCTTGCGAAAGTCGAGGCTCGTCGCACCTTCTCCGGACTGGAGCTCGGTCACCAGTGTCGAATAATCGGACGGGTCCGTGATGATCGTGACGAAATCGTGATTCTTGGCTGCGCTGCGAACCATGCTCGGTCCGCCAATATCGATATTCTCGATAATTTCGTCACGTTCGGCGCCTTTCGCTACGGTCTGGGCAAAGGGATAGAGATTGACCACGACCAGATCGATCCCGGTAATGTCATGTTCCTGCATGGATGCGACATGGCCATCATCGTCGCGCCGCGCGAGCAGACCGCCATGGACTTTCGGATGCAGGGTCTTGACCCGCCCATCCATCATTTCCGGGAATTCCGTGACTTCGGATATGTCGGCTACGTCCAGCCCGGCATCCCGCAACGCTGTCGCCGTACCGCCAGTGGAAATCAGTTCTACACCGAGCGCCGCCAGCTCCTTGCCCAGTTCGGCAAGGCCGGTCTTGTCCGAGACTGACAACAAGGCCCGCTTGATCACAATATTTTCCGTCATAAAGTCTGTTTATCCCATATGTTTGAGCAGCCAGCCGGTCGCTCCGCCGCCGCTGCCAACCGAACCTGTAATCACCATTTGCCGGACTTCATGCGGAATGCCCAAGCCATCGACCCAGATGCTTTCCTCGAGATCGACCTGACCGCCGGTGGAGCGGAACTGCCACAAATTTCCGTCCTTTAGTCGCAGCAGCACACCCTTGCCCTCGGATATAAGATCGCTTTCGATATCCGGGCCGAGATGAAAGCGAAGCGCAAATTCGACATCATCCTTGCGCCGGCGGCGCTTCTTGCCATCGGGGATCAGCATGTCCTCACCGCGCAGTTCGAGACCGTCGGAACGGAGCAGCAGCAGACGCTTGTGGATGAGCCCGAAGCGCCGGCCATAGCCATCATGACTGGCCTCGAGGCGAGTGGCATTCTCGACATCGCGGCGAAACAGCTCGACTTCATTGACCCCGCGACCCAGCTTGCCGTCGGGCAGCACCGACGTGCTGTTGCTGTTGTTGATACACAAGGTGCTGTGCGCCGCCGTGGTGCGCAAGCCCCGGGCGAGCGAGGCGGGAATGGTCGCGCCGACGAGCCCTGCACCACCGCAATTGCAGATGATCCGGTTGTCGCCGTTGGAAAACTCAAAAGCCAGCGTCGAGGCGCAGCCGGCAACCGCCATGCGCGCTATCGGCGGCGGGGCGGCGTCAAGGATCAGGACAGACCGTCCGGACGATACCCGCTGATAGCCCCAGTCGCGTGCCTGGCGCAGCGGGCGAGCGCGAATACCGCTGGCGTCGACAATCTGGTCGATGGTTTCGGCTGACGTCGCGCCGCCACCCTGCCAGTTGCCCATGCTGCCGTCATAATGGGTGAGACCGGTCAGCGGGGGCACTGCCATCGCCAGCGCATTTGCGACAAATTCCGGCGGGTCCTCCCCGCGCGCAATATAGACCTGGCTGAGCATCGAGAGCAGGATAACCGCATCCATCTGGTTCAGCGGTGACCGGGACACGGATCCGCCATCGGCAAAGAAAAATTCGCTCATCGATTTTTCCAGTCCCGCTTCCCCGACAATCCGGCGCACCCGACCCTCCGGGATGAGCAGCGAGGCTGCCACTACACCGCTCCACGCAACCAGCCGCCCGAGACTGGACGTCGCCTTGTCCTCTGTCCGGTCGAGATGGCGCGCGGTTCGGGCGATATTGTTGAGCACCTTGGACCGGTAGATGAGATCATTGGAGGACAGGATCAACGGCGCATGGCTGGCCCAGATCAGCAGGCGCCAGCCGCAATTGTCAGGACGCCAGGCGGGCTGGCGAATCCTGGCGCCATTGGCTTCGAGCCACTGGTCCATCAACCGTTCCGCCACAGGCACGGCCTGATCCCGGGATGCCGCCGTGTCGAGATCCCGAAGCCACTGAAACCGGTGGACATAGTCTTCGAAAGCTGGTGGAAGTTTGAGTTCCGCAAAATCGACCTTGTCGAGCTTCTTCTTGAGGCCGCGAAACAGGAAATGTCCGGCGCGCACGGCCATGCCCTGCACCCGATTGCCTTCCACCGGATCGACGGGAACCGCGAGCAGGCGCAGCGGCAGTTTGCCGGACAGCCGCAACCGGTGCAGTGGCATCCGCCAGGTCATGCGATAGTATAACAGTGCGGCCTGTTCGGCGAGCGACTGACCCCGGTCGCCGCTGTGGCGCAAGGTCAGGCTGCGGCCTTCGGGAGCTTCTGTCGCTTCGCCTGCATAGCGATCCCTTTCGGGCGTCGCATCCTCGTCCTCGCGGGGATTTTTGTCAGGCCAGTCCTGGATCATTCACCCCTCAGGCCCCGGATATTGGCAGCATATTGATCAGGCCCGCCACGGAAGGTTGCGGTCCCGGCAACCAGCGTGTCTGCCCCCGCCGAAATGGCCTTTGGTGCCGTTGTCAGATCAATCCCGCCATCGACTTCGAGTCTGATATCCTTGCCCGTCGCATCGATACGCTTGCGAATTGCCTCGATCTTGCGCAGCTGGGTATCGATGAAACTTTGACCGCCAAAGCCGGGATTCACACTCATCACCAGAATGAGGTCGAGATCGTCGATCAGATAATCGAGACAGTCGAGTGAGGTTGCCGGATTGAGCACCAGCCCGGCTTTTTTGCCGAGGGCATGGATCGTCTGCACGGTCCGATGCGGATGCGCGCCGGCTTCGGGATGAAAGGAGATAACATCCGCACCGGCGTCCGCAAAATCTTTCAGATACTGGTCTACGGGGGCAATCATCAAATGTACGTCAAACGGTTTTTCGCTGTGCGGCCGCAGTGCTTTCACCACAGCCGGTCCGATCGTGATATTGGGAACAAAATGCCCGTCCATGACATCGATATGGACCCAGTCGCATCCGGCTTCGTCAATCGCGCGAACTTCTTCCCCGAGGCGTGCGAAGTCAGCAGACAGGATGGACGGAGCGATACGGATCGGGCTGGTCATGACAGTTCCTTTGGGCCCAGCGTCTAGGATTTTTGGACCGCCGCTGCAACCCGTCAAACCCCCGAAAACCCAATGGCCTGTGGACAAATTGGGGACAGGCCGAATTTTTCCGTGTGATCAGCTTTTCCGGCGCATCCGGGCAATGAAAAAGCCGTCGAGAGCGCCCTGCTCTTCGAGCATGTCCGGAAGTGTGCGGACCGAGCCGTCCGTCATTGACTTGATCCCCTCCGGCAGCTCCGGAGACGCAACCGGGTCTATCGCATATTCGGTATTTTCTTCGAGAAAGTCTGCGACCTGGTCTTCGCCTTCTTCAGGCTCGAGCGAGCAGACAGCATAGACCAGCACCCCGCCCGGCTTTACCCATTTCGCCGCGCGGCGCAGCATTCCGGCTTGAACCTCGGCCCGGTCCGTAATCTGGCGCGCGCCGATGCAGTGCAGGACATCGGGATGCCTCCGGAAAATGCCGGTTGCGCTGCACGGTGCGTCGAGCAGGACAGCGTCGGCTGGTTCTGTCGGCTCCCAGCGCATCAGGTCGGCGATGACGGTTTCGCTTTGCAGGCCAGTACGCGTCATGTTTTCGTGATAGCGGGCCATGCGTTTTTCCGAATTGTCGACCGAGATAACGTGCCAGCCCGCCGCTGCCAGTTGCATCGATTTGCCGCCGGGCGCGGCGCACAGGTCAAGGACGGTTCGCCCCTCGCCCATTCCGAGCAAGCGCGCCGGAAGCGAAGCGGCCAGGTCCTGGACCCAGAATGTGCCATCTGCAAATCCCGGGAGTTCGGTGACCAAAGCTGATTCCGACAATCGCAAATGGCCAGACGCCAGCGACACGCCGTCCATAGTTGAAGGAAGTTGCTCGTTACGCAGGGACAGGTCGACCGGTGGCGGCGTGGCCCAGGCACGACTGGCCGCTGCAGCGGTCTCTTCGCCCCAGCTGTGGGTCCAGCGATCCAGCGTCTCTCCGGGAATCTCCGGATGTTCCGGCAGTTTCAGCTTGTCGCTGTCAATACCGCGCATGACCGTGGTAAAGACCCCGTGTACCAGTCGCCGCGGACCGCCATGGACCAGTGGCAAGGCCGTGGAGATGGCGGCATGCTGCGGCGTCTCCAGTATCAGGACCTGCACCAGTGCGATCCGCAGCGCCATGCGCGCCTTGGCGTCGTCCGCCAGCCGGTTGCGCGTGGCGCTGTCGATCATTGCGTCCAGCGCGGTCATCCAGCGCAGCACATTGGCTGCGATATTATGCGCCAGCGCCTTGTCGGACGGATTGGATAGGCGCCCGGCTGCAGCGGGCATGGCCTGATCCAGTGTTTCTCCACGCCTGCAGACAGCATCAAGCAGGCGCAAAGCTGACTGGCGGGCGGGAAGGCCGGGGACCTTCCGGTCAGGTTGTGGATTACTCATCCGGCGCGCTTTCCACAATTGTGGCCAAAAGGCCAGTTCAACGATCAGGAAGCCCGATATTTGCGGTAAACAATAACTGCCAGACTAGTGGGACCGTGTCGGGTCGAGTGCGCTACGCCGGGCTTTTAACCGGCCCATGTCACCGATTTCATCGGACCGATTCGACCAGCCATCAGTGCCACCGCCACTGGCCATGTCCTGCAGCGCCGCGATGCGGTCTTCGGTCGCGGGATGGGTGGAAAACATCTGACGGACGCCTGCCGGCACGATGTAAAGCTGGGCAGCGGCGGGATTGCGCTGAGCCACGGGATTGGGAATGCGCTGCGCCTGTCCGGAAATTTTCGCCAGCGCCGATGCCAGGGCGAGCGGCTTCCCGCTGATTTCCGCCGCCGAGCGGTCGGCACCAAATTCACGCGTCCGGCTGATCGCCATCTGGACAATCATCGCCGCAAAAGGCGCGATGAAGATCGCCATGATCCCGGCAATGCCGCGATTGCTGCGAAAGAACATGCCGAAATTGGCCAGCATCGAGACCGCACCGGCAATGGTCGCGACCATTGTCATGATCAGGGTATCCCGGTTCTTCACATGACCCAGTTCGTGCGCCATCACACCTTCCACTTCCTCATGGCTGAGCATGTTGAGCAGACCGGTTGTCGCCGCTACCGCAGAGTTTTCGGGATTGCGGCCCGTGGCAAAGGCATTGGGCTGGTCCTGGTCGACAATGTAGACCTTGGGCATGGGAAGGCCGGCCCGCTGCGCCAGACGCTGGACCATCGCAAAAAATTCCGGATGGCTTTGCGCGTCCACCTCCACAGCCTTGTGCATTTTCAGCACGATCTTGTCGGCATTCCAGTAAGTGAACAGGTTCATGCCGGCCGCCACGATCAGCGCCAAAACTGCGCCGCGGGCACCGCCGAGAGAGAAACCCATGACCATGAACAGGGCCGTCAATGCCGCCAGTAACATGGAAGTCTTGAGAAAATTCATTGCTGTCACTCGCTTGATTAACTTGTTTATGCTTTCAATATAGGGAGCGAGGCGGGAATTTTCAATTTTGCAAAAGAGCGAAATCATGTCGGAAAAAGAAAGAAAAGCCGCAGAAACGCAAGAGCGGAAGCCGGGTGAACGGCCGCCGCATGTCAAACCGCCTGCTCATCTGTCCAAAAGCCCACCGGTTCCCGAGCCTGATCCGGTTGACGCGGATGGCGCAGCGGAAGACAAAAAGGGGCCAACCCGTTACGGTGACTGGGTTCACAAGGGTATCGCCATAGATTTCTGATTCCCGCGAGTGGATCAACACATGCGAGGGAGGGCTGGCATGAAATATCTTCTGGGTGCTGCAACGCTGGTCGCCATTTTGGCGGCCATTGCCTATAGTTTGTGGATGCCGCTCCCCGACACCCCGGCCCGTGATGCCGTCGGTACAGCCAAGGTTCTCGACCGGGACGACCGCGCTCTGGGCTATCATGTAACCGGAAAAGGACCGCCTGTCCTGCTGCTAGCAAGCGCCGGACGCGAAGCCAGCGATTTCAATGAACTGGCGCTGGCGCTGGGTCTGGCCGGATACCGGACCATAGCATTTGACGCCCACGGGATCGGGAGCTCGACGCTACCCGCCGATCCCTTCACGCTGTTCGACATGGCGGATGACGTACACGCGATTGTTGATGCCGAGGTTGAAGAGGGAGAAAAATTGACTGTGGTTGGCCATGCTTTTGGCAATCGTCTGGCCCGCGCTTTCGCCAGCCGGCATGACAACCACGTGCAGTCAGTCGTCCTGATCGCATCTGGCGGCGCAAAACCCATTCCCCCCAAAGCCGACACCGCACTCAGGGCAATATTTGATCCGCGCCGAACCGTGACGCAGCGGAAAGCTGATATCGATTACGCTTTTTTCGCCGACGGCAACAAAATTCCCGATTACTGGCTGGTTGGATGGCATCGGCATACCGCCGTTCTGCAAGGCAAGGCCAAAGGCTCGGACAGCTATGATCAGTGGGGCTCCGGTGGCACCGGACCCATGCTGGTGCTCCAGGCCGCCGAAGACACGATCGCGCCGCCGGAAGATGCGGGGATCCCGCTCGCCGCCCGATATCCGGACCGGGTCGAACTGGTCATGATCGCCGGCGCGGGGCATGCACTACTTCCAGAACAACCGGACGCCATTGCCAAGGCGATCCTCGACTTTATGGAGAGGCACAATGACAGTTAGCGCAGAAATTGCCGCCCTGATCGGGGCGCTGATCGGAGCAGGCGCTTCCATTGTGACCGCCTGGCTTGCCTGGTGGCTGGCGCAGCGCCGCGAGAACCGGCTGGATGACAAGCGCAAGCAGCGCCTGTTGCTGCTGCTGAGCGGAGAGAAATATAAATGGCGGTCGATTGAAACCCTGTCATCGGCAGTTGGTGCGGACGAGATCAAGACCAAGGAATTGCTGATCGAAATCGATGCGCGCCAGAGCCTGTCCAACAACAGCAGCTGGGGTCTGATTGCGCGCAATCCCTATCCCGAGGATATCCAGCCGAAGGACTGAAGCCTATTCCTCCGGTACGGCGTAGAAATCGCGATAGGAAATCAGTTGGCCTTCGCGCACCTTGTAGAGGCCGACGCCTTCCACGTCTCCGTCCGGCCGCTTCCATAGCCAGCGCGACCAGGCGACAGTCTCGTCGCCCGCGATTTCGAGCACCTCGAAATACATTTTTTTGTCGGCCAGTTCTTTTGTCAGATGATGCAGCAATTGCGTGATCGCTTCCTTGCCCTCTACCCGGCCGATGGCAGGGTCTTCAAACACCGCGTCATCGGCGAATAGCGGGATCAGTTTCGTGTAATCATGCCCATCCTGAATTTCCCAGAATGTTTCGATCACCTGTTTGGCACTCGTCATTTCCTGTCTCCCTTTTGCTTCACCAGAGCATTTTCGAAGGCGGTTTCCAGCCGAGTCATAAGCGTCGGAAAAACTTCCCGATCAACAAAAGCCTCGCTGTCGCCGGCGACCTGTGCAGCACGTTTCGCCTCAAAGCCGAAAAATTCCGGGTGATTGGAAAGCAGGATGTCCGGCTTCCAGTCCCGGGTCAGGGCAAATGTCCGGCGATAATCTGCGACAATCCCGTCATATTGCGGCGGTCCAACCAGCCGGTTGGCGGCCACGGTGGCCGAACAGAAGAACAGCGTCTCCAGCGATTTCCCCTCATGCCGCAGGTCCATCATCCAGCTGGTGCAGCCACGTGTGTGGCCCGGCGTGATCCGGGCGGTGAGGGTAATGCCGCCGAGTTGGACCGTCTCGCCATCCGAAATGATCCTGTCCACTTTCACCGGCGGGGCATAGAGGGCCCTGTCTTCCTCCGAGCCGAGATAGAAACCGCCCTCCAGTGCCGAGCGGTCACCTTCGCTGGCGATCATCTCCGCCCCGCTCAATTGCTTCAATTCGGCGAGACCACCGCTATGGTCGAGATGCGCATGGCTGTTGAGCAGAATCTTGATATCCCGGGGATCAAACCCCAGCGTGCGGATGGCGTCGGCGACATATTTCCCCTGTCCGGGCATGCCGCCATCAATCACAACATGCCCGTCCGGTGTGGGAATGAAATACATGCCGAGACCCGCGGTGCCGACATAATAGACCCCGCCCATTTTCGGTCCGGCAACCCGAAAAGGTTCAACCGCCGCAAACCAGGAGGGGAAAGTCTTTTCCCAGTCAAAGCTCTTCGGAATTTCACCCTCGGCCAGTTTTGATATTGTGGCTATCGGGTCATCTCCACCCGCTGGCGGAGCTTTTTTCGCGACCGGTTCGACCGGCGCACAGCCTGTCGTCGCGATGATTGCTGAGGCGAAAGCCATCTTTCTGATGGCCGGAAATTTTCCGCAAGAATTCATCTTCCTCTCCCTGATATGCTGGTGCTACCGGGCGAAGGATGAACGCGCAATGTCTCAATTAGGATCTCAGTTCTGCGCAAAGAACCGCCGCGTATCCTCATCCATCGGGAACATCATTTCGATCCGGGTTTCCCCCGCTCGGGTGTCCTGGACGGAGCCAAACTGGGCGATGGTGGAAAACAGCGAAAGACGAGTTTCTCCGACCCGGAAAATGGTCGGGATCACCGCCTGATTGAAGTTGATCGAAGCGACGTCAATCTGTTTAACCCGGTCGAGATCTGACAGTCTTTTCGCCAGTGCCGACAATTTCTCGTCTCCGCCCAATTCGAGTATCTCGGTGCGCAAGCGCGACAGCGACAGCACGGCGACTTCGTCCCAGTTTTCGATCAGGTCGAGATTTGCGCTGTTGATCAAAATGTCCATCAGGTTCGCTTCGCCATCCGGACTAGCCAGCCCCAGCATCATGGCAGCACCCTGATTGGACTGCACCACATTCCAGTGCCGGTCGACAGCAATGCCCGGAAACGGATCATGATGCCGCAACATCGTCGCGATTGCCTCGTTGACCGGTGCGAGTTCCGGCGAGTCCTGCGGCAGGTTGGGATAAACTGGCGCAAAGCCTGCAGCATGCAAAACCTGGTTGGCGGCCGGCTTGGGCAGTTGCAGCGCGTCCGACAGACGCAGCACCATCGCCCGACTGGGATTGGCACGTCCGGATTCCAGAAAGCTGAGATGGCGCGCGGACATGTCCGCCTCCAGTGACAGGTCCAGCTGGCTGAAACGGCGAATGCTCCGCCACTGTTTGAGCATGGCTCCAAATTCGGTCTGCATGTCCGGTTCCTTTCCTTCGCTCCGGCTTGTCATGACATCTTGTAGCAGGGCCCGCACTTACCTGACAGGTAATTGCCGTGATTATCCCTACATGCTTTTACCGTGTCACAGCTAACCAAGGAGAAATTCCATGTCACCTCAGGCCGCCGCGCGGACCATGCGCATCATCGGATGGATATCGATACCTGTCGCCCTGTTCTTCGCCTGGGGCAGCGTCTCCGACATGACCGGCGCAAACAATCTGTTCTTTCAATATGCAGCCACGGGCGACGAAGGCATTTCCGGGATCGCAACCCAGCAGGCCAAGCTGGCACTCGCCATTGCCGGCGGACTGTTTGGCGGTCTGATGGGCTATTATCTGTTCATATCTGCACCTGGTATTGCCGAAGGTAATGCGCTGATCCGCAGAGGCACGATCTATGCCTTCCTGACCTGGTTCGTGATTGACAGCAGCGCATCCATCGGCACGGGAAACGCATTCAACGCCGTGATCAACGTCGTCATACTTGCGCTTTACCTTGCGCCCGTGCTGCTCGCCCGAAACGAACCCGCCGCGCAACCGGCCTGACGGTTATCCCGCTCAGCTGACGTTGTGCACGTCCTTGATCCAGGGACCAAAGGGCGAGTTGCCGAGCATGGCGATCTGGGTCTGTGCGCTGACCTCGTTGATCGCGGTCTGGGGTTTGCGGCCCGGATGGACCGGCAGACGTAGCGGGCGCTGGCCGGGTGCCATCGCGATAACTTCCGCCATCGCCCGCGGGACATCTATCGGATCGGTTGAGCCGCCGCCGTCGCGCAGGGCGCCGGCTACCAGTTCGGGATAGGCCGCTTTCCGGGCGTCCGAAGCCCGCTCCAGCATGGGCGCGGTCAGCTTGTTGCCATTGGCCCAGATTTTTGTGGGAAAGCCGCCGGGCTGAACAATGGTCACTTCAATGCCGTGTGGCACCAGTTCATAGGCCATTTGCTCGCTCATCGATTCCAGTGCGAATTTTGTGGAGCTGTACAGCCCCATGCCCGGGACCATGACCCGCCCGAGCTGGGACGAGACATTCATGATCAGACCGGATTTTTTCGCCCGCATCGCTGGCAGCGCCGCGCGCGCCACCCGCTGTGGTCCCATGACATTTGTGTCGAACAGCAGCTGCATCGCTTCCATGTCCTGCAGCTCGACCGGGGCACCGGTTCCGATCCCGGCATTATTGATCACGACATCGAGCGCGCCGCCGTTCAGTTTCTCGGCCTCTGCCACGGCTTTGCTCACCGAATCGTCGGACAGCACGTCCAGCTCGAGGACAGTGACATCCCCCTCTCCGGCCTCCGCTTTCAGACTGTCCGCTTCCGCGCGCGGCAGATTACGCATGGTTGCGAAGACTTTCGCGCCCAGCCCGGCATAGTGGAGCGCGCCAAGATAGCCGAAGCCCGAGGAACAGCCGGTGATCAGCACAGACTTGCCCTTCAGGCTGCCACTTCCCTCGGTAGCCGCGACCGACTGGCACGCGGTCAGCGCGACTCCGGTCGCAGCAGTGGCAGCGAGAAGCTGGCGGCGGTTGAAAGTCCTGTCGGTCATGATTTGTCTCCTATGGGGGTTTCGGCTCTCACATTTGCGCAATAATGCGTTATACCCCGACCGATAACAAGAGTCGGGAGGAGTGATGCATGAAAATTTCCAACGCAAGCGTAGCTGTCGGTGGACTGGTGGAGGATGTAGATCTTGCCCAGGTGACCGATGACCAGTTCGCTGAACTGCGCGATGCCTTTCACCGGCATGGCGCCCTGTTCTTCCGTAACCAGTCGCTGACACCCGAACAGCATATTGGCTTTGCCGAACGCTGGGGGGATATCGATATCAATCGCTTTTTTACGCCGGTTGAGGGCTATCCTCAAATCGCCAAGGTTCTCAAGGAGCCCGATCAGGAGATGAATATCGGCGGTGGCTGGCATACCGATCACAGCTATGACGAAATCCCGGCCATGGGTTCGGTGCTCTATGCACTGGAGATTCCCCCGGCTGGTGGCGACACGCTGTTTGCCGGCATGGCCTCAGCCTATGATGCGCTGGATGACGAGATGAAAGAGCGCCTGGATGGCCTGAACGCCCGCCATGGCAATGCGCATATCTTCGGCAAGGACAGCGACTATCAGAAAAAATTCGGCGGTCGGTTCGGCAATACGGAATCCGCCGTGCAGGAAGCTGTTCATCCTGTGGTCCTCGCGCATCCGGAAACCGGGGTCAAAGGGCTCTACGTCAACCCCGGCTTCACGCTCGGCATTGAGGGCATGGAGGCAAAGGAGAGCGGAGAGCTTCTGGCCACGCTCTACGCCCATATCATGCAGCCGCAATTTCATTTCCGCTTTCAGTGGAGTGAAGGCGCTTTGGCGATGTGGGACAATCGTTCTACTTGGCATTATGCGCTGAATGACTATCAGGGGCACCGGCGCTATCTCAACCGGATCACGGTTGCCGGTGTGCCGCTTCACTGATTTCAAAGGATTGCACAATATCATGGATTTGGTCGGCCCGGCTTCCCACAGCTATTTCTCCCAGCGCCTGAAACTGCACTATGCCGACTGGGGCAATGCGGACAAACCGCCGCTGATCCTGCTGCATGGCGGCAAGGATCATTGCCGCAACTGGGACTGGGTGGCGCAGGAACTGCGCAGCGACTGGCATATCATTGCGCCCGATGTCCGCGGCCATGGCGACAGCCAGTGGAGCACCGACGGCAATTACGGAACCATGGCAATGGTCACCGATCTCGCTCAGCTGATCCATCAACTTGATCTGTCACCGGTCACCATCGTAGCCCACAGCATGGGCGGCAATATCGCGCTGCGCTATACCGGTCTCTATCCCGACACTGTTCGCAAGCTGGTCGCGATCGAGGGACTGGGACCTTCCCCGGAGATGCTCGCCGAGCGCGAGAAAATCGGCCAGCTGCAGCGGGTGCGCAATTCGATCGAGGAAAAACGCCGATCCGCGGGACGGCAAGTCAAACGCTATGAAAGTTTCGAGGCCGCGCTCAAGCGCATGCAGGATGCCAATGGCCATCTGTCCGATGATCAGGCCCGGCATCTCACCACCCACGCCGTCATCCGCAATGAGGATGGCAGCTATAGCTGGAAATTCGATCCCTATGTCCAGCACTGGGACAGCATCGATCTACAGCAGTCAGACATTCACGAATTGTGGCGCAACATTACTTGCCCGACCCAGCTCCACTATGGCGCGGACAGCTGGGCCAGCAACCCCGAAAAAGACGGCCGGATGCAATATTTCGGGGACAATGTAGAGGTGAAGGAATTTGCCGATGCCGGTCACTGGCTCCACCATGACCAGTTTGATGGCTTCGTGTCAGAACTCCGCGCATTTCTCTGATCAGACATCCCGCTGGTCAGTCGGGTGCACCTCCGGCGCGCTTTGACGGCTTGTCGTTTTCGCTGTTCTTTTGTCCGGATTTCAATTCTTCCAGCGCTTCGTTGATCCGGATGGCGGTGATATGCAACTGGAGCCCGTCGGCTGTCTCCAGACACTTCCGAAGGTCATGCTCAAGCTGCATGAAGTCACGCTCCTCGTCTGTCAACGCGGGTTCCTGTTTCAGGTTTCTGGCCTAATACTCGGCTGGAGGGTCTGCTATTTCGCTTGGCGCGTCTTCTCAAAAACTGAAATTTGCCATTTTGCAAGAAATGAGAAGTGAATTCGGTTCAGCCCGACATCCGCTTTGTGCCTCGAGATTCCGGACGGATGGCTGGACTTTTCGCTTGATGTTTCGCGCGATACTCTGAGGGAGCGACTCCGAATTCGGCCTTGAAGACCCGGTTGAAGGAGGGAATGGAGTTGAAGCCGGCGTCCAGCGCGATGGATGTGATCGGCACCGCTGGGGAATCCTGCCTGGCTAAACGCAACTGCACATCGCGGAGACGGTAGCTATTCAGAAAATCACGGAAATTGCGATAACCCATGACCTGATTGATCAGAATGCGAAGCTGATATTCATGGATCCCGGTCCGCCTGGAGAGCTGGCTCAGAGTCAGATCATGCTCACGGAAAAGTCCCGTATCCATCGCTTCCCGAACTTGCCGGACTTTCTCATCGTTCGATGATGAGCCATTGCCCGATTGGCGTGCCGATCGCCGTTCATTTTGCGCGCGGATATAATCAAGACCACAAACGGCAAACAGCGTGATTGCTGTCATCAGGGTGATGAACGAGAGGACGAGGTTCAAGACCGAGTAGTAGATCGAGCCCCGATATTCCGAGTTGAGCAGCTCGCCTTCCAGCGCGAGCACGGTTGCCGGCCGAACAACAAATTGTATCGCCAACAGGACAAAGAGAATGAACAGCCAGTAGTCTAGCGGGTGGCTGCTCCGGTTAGGCCAAAGGTTTTTGGCTGCGAGCAGCACGATCGCAGCATAAGAGGCATTGGCCATAATGATCCGCAGATTGGCGAGGCTGCTAATCGAATGGATCCAGACAAGAAGTGGCGTCATACTCGTTAAAATGACCAGTGCCAGCAGGATATCGGATTTTTGGCCCGCCCTCTTGCTGACACCCCAGAAGAGAAGGATGGCACAAACGGAATAGAAAAAATGGGTTCCAAAAACATGCCAGCCGCTCTCGGCACCGATAGCCACATTTGACACGAAAATCCCGCCGGCAAAAGCCAGATAGGCCCCGGCAAAGGCGAGCACATATCGCTTGTCTTTCTGGACAAGCCAGAAAGCGAAAAAGGTCAGGCTGAAGGTCAGGGCCAGCAACGGGTTTAACAGACCAATAATCTGTTGGCTCATGGTGGAATCCAGGACTCCGATCAAACTTCCCCGCAAGTCCTGACTAAGTGCAAAACCAGCGTTCGGCAAGGCAGTTTAGAAATCAGGCCGCTTCCGATCATGTTCTGAAGCATTTGAGGGCATTGATCACATCCTGTCACTTTTGATGTGATCCATCTATAGACAGATCACATTACAGTGTGATAGGCCTGTGGCATGAGCAAGATACTGATAGAGCAACTGATCGAACTGATCGAATCCGGAACCGAAACACGCGCCGGTCTGGCGCGGGCAGCGGGCCTGCACGCGAACAGCCTGCGCCGCCTTGGGGAAGAAGACTGGAATCCCACGGCGGAAACGCTGGGCAAGCTGGAAACCTGGCTGGCACGCGGAGGTAGCAACGTCATGGCCAGCGCCGAAGAGATTATTAACGAGGCACGCAATGGCCGCATGTATATATTGGTCGATGACGAGGATCGCGAAAATGAGGGCGACCTTATCATCCCGGCCCAAATGGCCACCCCCGATGCGATCAATTTCATGGCCAAATATGGCCGCGGCCTGATCTGCCTCGCACTGGACAAGGAACGGGTCGAGGAACTGGGGCTCGACATGATGAGCCAGAATAACCGCACCCAGCATGAGACCGCTTTCACCATTTCGATTGAGGCGCGCGACGGCGTGACCACCGGGATTAGTGCGGCTGATCGGGCACGAACGGTTGCTGTGGCGATTGACGGCACGAAGACCAAGGACGAGATTGTCACGCCGGGACATGTCTTTCCGCTCCAGGCCCGCAACGGCGGCGTACTGGTTCGAGCCGGACATACGGAGGCAGCGGTAGACGTGTCACGGCTGGCCGGCCTCAATCCGTCCGGCGTGATCTGCGAGATCATGAAAGATGACGGCGAGATGGCGCGGCTCGATGATCTGATCGAATTTGCCCAGCATCATGGTTTGAAGATCGGCACGATCCGCGATCTGATCGCTTATCGGCTGCGCAACGATCATCTGGCGGAAAAGCGCAGCGAGGCCCGGTTCCAGAGCCAGTGGGGCGGCGAATGGAATGCCATCGCCTTCTACAACAAGGCGACCGAGACCGAACAGATCGTGCTCCAGAAAGGCCATGTCGATCCCGACCAGGCAACGCTGGTCCGGATGCATGCCTTCAACATATTCGCTGATATTTTCGGCAAGGATGGTCCGGGTGACCAGATCCTCCGGCGGTCGATGGAGATTATCGGCGAGGAAGGCGCCGGCATGATTGTCATGATCCCGCGCTCGGACAGCCGTTTTCTGTCCAATCAGGTGCGCAAGCTCAATGGCGAACCGATGCCTCCCATGGATCAGCTGCGCAGTTACGGTGTCGGGGCACAGATCCTGACCGAACTGGGCGTCAGAGATATGGAATTGCTGTCCAATGCCAGCCATGAACTGGTCGGTCTGGATGCCTATGGTCTGCGCATTGTCGGCCAGCGGCCCGTCCCTGCCAGCAATGTCACCAAAGAAGCGGAGGCCGCCTGATGGCCAAATTTCTGATTGTTGAAGCCCGCTTTTACGAGCATCTGAATGACATGCTGCTCGACGGCGCACGCAGCGCACTCACAGCAGCGGGTCATGAACATGAAACCATCACCGTGCCCGGCGCGCTGGAAATTCCTGGTGCGATTTCTTTAGCGATCGAGAGTGGGGAATTTGACGGATTTGTCGCCATCGGTGTCGTGATCCGCGGTGAAACCTATCATTTCGAGATTGTCGCAGGCGAAAGCGCACGCGGGATCATGGCATTGACCATGGATGGCGCCGCGATCGGCAATGGCATCATCACCACCGAAGATGAAGAACAGGCGCTCGCCCGTGCGGACAAGACGCGCAAGAACAAGGGCGGGGAAGCCGCTACGGCAGCCATCGCCATGTATGAACTGGGTCAGAGATTCGCCGGCTAGCGAGCGCCATCAGGCCAACAGCGCTCGCCAGATCCGCAATCCGTTTTACTGAACGCTCGCGACAGCCTGCTTGAACTGGTCCGCCGTCATGGCAATGGCGATGCCTTCTCCCTGCATCATGAAGGATGCGACCGGAAGCTGAACTTCCTGCCCTTCACCATGCGCTACAGTCACATATTGCTCGTCGCGGTCACTGATCGTTCCGATGACGGCAGCGCCGTTGATGCTTTTGACTTCCGTGCCGGGGGTCAGACTTGCCAGCAATTTCGCCTGCGCATCTGCTGCCGCCTTTTCTACCGCCGCATCGAGATCGGCTTTGGTCATGGTAATGGACAGGCCAGAATCGGTTTTGGCAAAGGCGCTGGTCGGCAAAGCGGCCTTGTTCTTGCCGGTGTCCACAACGACAACCCCGTTATTGACGGACTCGACCAAACCCACGTCACCGCCTTGTGGTCCGGAAACTTTCATGCCGGGCGTCGCCTGAACGGCATCCTGCGCCAGTGATGGCGTAGCGGACAACAAAGCTGCGCCCGCAGCCAGCGCCAGAAAATTCTTCATCTAATACTCCTTGAATATACAAAAAACGGCGGAGAACCGCCGAAGGCGTCTGGCTAAAAAACCGGTGCCGTGATTGTTAAGATGATTGAGGCGAAAGGAGCCCCAGCTGCGACGGATGCATGGACCACAGTAGCCGGTACCCACTTCGCCTAGCCGGCATCCAGCAAGACCTCACCTAGATGGTGCCCATCGTCAACTTGGTAACTTATTGTGTCCCAGTTCCAACAAAATTGCGGATCTCTTGCGGCTCAAGCTTCATTGCTTTTCTCATTTCTGAAACGCTTCGAATACCGAATGCCGCACCGTAAACATCAAAAGCAGAACAAAAACGCGCGATAGAGATACCCATATTGAAATCGATAACCCCGAAACCTGATTCCATCACGAAATTTCCGCATGCAGTAGCCATGCGAGTTCCGTCAGTAACCCGATTGCGATACTCTTGCTTCAGCATTTTTGGGTCGCGGAAATCAATGGCCCTACCTTGAAAGGGGGCACTTTTCATTGCGACTTCACAATGGGCCCACGAGACGTCTGATTTGCTTATGTATCTGCCGACCACATAGCATTTTTCGCTTGCCAGAATGTGGGCGTCATAAAAGCGCATATCAAGTTTTTCGATCACAATTCGACCCGGCGGGTCCAACCTTATTCGGAGGCCTTCATTCGTTTTTTCTCTTTTGACTGACATCCGAGAGCCCACACATTTAATGTCCCAGCCATC
>JBCBZY010000200.1:0-5333 GCA_039815115.1 Pseudomonadota bacterium
ATATGCTTGTCGGGCCGCCAGATGCAGAGAAGTGGCCGGCTCTCGTCAGCCTGTTAAACCGAATGAAATCCCATGACGCGTTCCAGGCCAATCTTGGCGCCTGTGAAAAAATTCTCGGCAAGGTGATGCCGGAGAAATATGATCTGAACGACTGATTTGTTGCTCGCCGATTGATATCAGGCGTGGTTGCGGATTTCGTCGGGTGATGCAAGCGGGCGACCAGATTGCCGGATCTTTTGCATCGCCCGCTCGACCAGCTGCACATTGGTGTCAGGGGATCCGAGCGGGGCGTCCTCCAGTCCCGTCCGGACATGGGCGCCCATGTCGAGGGCAGGTTCGACGATGCTGTCAATATCCGCATCGAGACCTGAAATCATCCACGGCATGTCGGGGGCGACTTCGGCCAGATGCCGGGCATAAAATTCCAGATTGGCCAGACTGGGGCTTAATCCGAACAGCAGATGTTCGGAGAGCATCAATCGGTAAACGGGTCGCTTCAGGGCAGGAAATCGGCGGGACCAGGCTGAACCCAGTCGTGCGAACCCTGGTTCGTAAATCGCGAAAGCCGGGCGCCATTCGTCCGCCTCGGCCAGCCGGAGCCCCTCGCGAATATGCGTGTCGGGGTTGGCGTAGACGAGACCAGTTCGATCATTGGCGATCTGCGTTTCATGGGTGATGTTGACGCTGCCGGGATCAATGACACCCATTTCCAGCAGCCCGCGTTCCGCGAGTTTTCGAACTGGTGCGAACCGGCTCTCGGCATCGCCGGCCAGTGCGAGAGTGGGATAGACAATCGCATCACTCTGCGCGCGAATGCCTTCGATGATCCGGCTGTAAATATCAGCATCCTCAACCGGCCGGCCATTTTCGTCATAGGCGTGAAGGTGCACAATCGCCGCTCCCGCCGCCACGCAGGACAGCGCTTCCTCGACAATGTCCTCGGGCCGGATCGGGATGTTGGGCTGATGCTTCTGACCGGAACCGCCATTGAGGGATACTTCCAGCCAGACAGGTAGGTTGTGCGAAGATGCCATGGTGAAAGCTATTGCGGGTCAGACGTCTGAAGGCAAGTGTTCGAATTTTGATATATAGATATATTCTATTGAAAAGTAGTTTTTCTTTTCAATATGAAAATGAGCGCTCTTCTCTAAATCATGCTGGCAGATGGCCGCTCCAATCGAAGCTCAGGCCAAAGTGAAACGAGTAAAGGATTTCCAAATGAAAAAAACAAATGCTCTCAAGGGAGGTGCAGCGCTGGCATTTGCGGCGATGCTCCCGGCAACGGCTCACGCAGACGCGGGCGACTTTCAGGCCAAACTGCTCGGAACGCTGGTTGCGCCCGATGCTTCCATAACCGAGGTCAAGGTGGACAATATCGGGCTGCCGGCTGGTAGCGATACCCGGGCAAACGATAATTTTGTTCCAACGGTCGCAATCGAATATTTTCTCACTGACAATATCTCGCTGGAGACGATAGCCGGACTGACCCAGCATGATGTTGATGGTGTCGGCGGACTGGCAGGTGCGGAAACAGTTTCCGATGCCAAAATCCTGCCGGCAACGCTGACCGTCAAATATCATTTCGGCAATGCGGACGGGTTCAAGCCCTATGTCGGGGCAGGTCCGACATATTTTGTCTTTATCGACGAACAACCGGGCACGGCGCTGGTGGCGCTCGGTGCGGACCGCCTGCAGCTGAACGACAAGTTCGGTGTCGCCCTTCAGGCGGGATTTGATCTGGCGATCAATGATTCCGGTCTGGGTCTCAGCGTCGATGCCAAACGCTATTTCCTCCGCACGGATGCATCGTGGAGCGACGCCACCGGTGCGGAGCTGCTGCGGACGCGGCATGAAATTGATCCCTGGGTAATCAGCGCGGGTCTCGCATACCGCTTCTAGATGCCGGCATTCGGCGCGCCTGTCGCGTGCTGAAAGAACAACTTGCGGCCTCCCAAGTCTTCTCGTCTTGCCGAGCAGCTTTGGGAGGCCTATCTGATGGCAATGATGATTGTTCCACAGACGCTCGACCTGATCGGAAACACGCCTCTCGTCCGGCTGGACGGCCCCAGCGAGGAAGCCGGTTGCGATATCTTTGGCAAGTGCGAATTTGCCAATCCCGGCGCTTCGGTCAAGGACCGGGCCGCCTTGTTCATCGTCAAGGATGCGGAAGAGCGCGGCCTGTTGCAGCCGGGCGGGATGATTGTTGAGGGTACGGCTGGTAACACCGGGATCGGCATCGCGCTGGTCGCCAATGCCAGGGGATATCGGACAACCATTGTCATGCCGGAAACCCAGAGCCGCGAGAAAATGGACACGCTGCGTGCGCTGGGCGCCGAGCTGATTACCGTGCCGGCAGCCCCTTATTCCAATCCGGGGCACTTTGTTCACACCAGTCGCCGGATCGCTGAAGAAACCGAAGGGGCCGTGTGGGCGAACCAGTTCGACAATGTCGCCAACCGGCGGGCGCATATCGAGACCACGGCCGAAGAGCTTTGGGATCAAACCGACGGCACGATTGACGGATTTGTCTGCGCAGCCGGGACCGGTGGAACCATTGCCGGTGTAGGCATGGGATTGAAAGCGCGAAACGAGAATGTGAAAATCGCACTGGCCGATCCCCACGGAGCGGCGCTCTATAATTTTTATGCCCATGGCGAGTTGAAGTCGGAGGGCAGCAGCGTTGCCGAAGGTATCGGACAGGGCCGGATTACCGGGAATCTGGAAGATGCACCGATTGATACCCAATACCGGATTTCTGACGAAGAAGGCCTGGAATGGGTGGCCCGGCTGCTCCGCGAGGAAGGCCTGTGTCTCGGCCTGTCATCGGGGATTAATGTCGCTGGTGCTATTGCGCTCGGCAAGGAACTGGGGCCGGGGAGCAAGATCGCCACGATATTGTGCGACACCGGTTTCCGTTATCTGTCATCGCTGTATAATGCAGAATGGCTGCGGTCAAAGGACCTGCCGGTTTTCCCGTGGCTGGAAGAAGGCGCTGATCAGCTGGTCAGCTGAGAATAACGAGGAATTCGGAATGAATGATCGTCAGGACACCATGCAACGAATTCAGGTCGGCGTGGTCGGCCTCGTCGCCGTCCTGTTGCTGGTCAGTGTTGCCAATTTCGTTCTGCAGCGCGCCAGCGACGAGCGGTCAGCTATTGAGGAGATCCAGGCCGAATCCGCTGCAACGGCTGGCGAGCTGGTGCGTGAACCTGAAGAAGCCCCCGCTCCCGCAGAACCTTTGGCCGAACTTGGCATCACGCCGGCTCCGGCACCGGAAGAAGTTGAAGAAGCCCCGCTGGTGGCACCACCAGGCTCCAGCGGACAGGTCGTCCCCGATCTCCAGCCAGATCCCAAGCTTGAAGCGCCGATGGATCAGGAACAATAGATATGCGTACTTTGACTGCCGGTCTGGTGCTGGCAGTGGCCGCGCTGGCTCTGTGGCAATGGTCCGGCGCCGGCGATGACGGCGGGACGTCAGCCAGCGTTGCGGGTTCGGAAGACCGGATCAGGGTTTCGCTGATGACCAGCCTGCCGCTGGTCTGGGCGGAGGGTGCTTCCATGTCCGACATCATTGGCGGAAAATCTGCTCCGGCACCGATCTTCCTGCATTGGCAGAATCGCTATGACATGCGCGCGGTGGACAGTTTTGAGGATCTTGAAACGTCGGCACAAGATGTCGTCATCCTGGCGCAACCCCGCGCGATGGATCCGGCCGATCTCGAAGTGCTCGACAATTGGGTGAGGGCAGGCGGACGGGCCGTCGTGCTTACCGATCCGGTTCTTGCATGGCATTCGGAATACCCTTTGGGGGATAATCGGCGGCCTCTCGTGACCGGTCTGTTGTCGCCGTTGCTCAATCACTGGGGACTGGAATTGCTCGCGCCTGAAGATGACGGTGAGGGTGCTGTAAATCTGCAGATGGAAGGACTGATGCTCGTGACCAGCGGAATAGGAACGTTCCGGCTGAAAGATGACAGCAATTGCGGGCTGAGCGCTGGCCGGATTCTGGCCGAATGCCAGATCGGAAAAGGGCGTGCCATTCTTCTGGCGGACGCGGACTTTCTCAATGCGGAACTCTGGGAAACGGAGTACGGCAGTGCGGCGTCACAACTGACCGATCGGCTCGTCGCACAGGTGATGCAATGACATTCAAAAACGACTCCATCCAACCTGTTGAACTGTCAGGACGGCGGGCGAAATTTTCGGACCTTGAGCAACCGCCACATAGTGCCACCCGCGCAGCGAATATGCCAAATTTAAAATCCCAATATATCAATGAGATAGCTAATAACGCCCTCAATTCCCCTTAAATTCCCGTAAAATCCCCTTCCATCCCCGGCTTTCCCCTGTTAACCCTGCTTGGTCATCGGGGAACTTTCCTGTCGGGAATCGGTATTTTCCGGAGCTGCTGAGTACGCGCTTCCGGGGTCGGGAAAGCTTTGTCTTCGATGCAGGTGAGGGATTTGGCTGTGTCTGGTGTTTATGCATATTCAGGAACCGGAATATCCGCGATAGACGACAAGGGTCGTCTGTCCATTCCTGCGTTCCTGCGCAAGGACCTGGTTGCCAGCAGCGATGGCCGGACCGTATGCGTAGGCAAGCACGAGAAATGGGATTGCCTCGTCGGTTTCGGCCTGAGCCGGAAAATCGACATGCTTGCCGAAATTGATCGCGAGGAAAATAACGCGATTGCGCGCGGTGAAGACTATGATCGTGATCTCGCCAGCTTCCGGAAATTTCATTCGATCAAGGACCTGTCCTTTGATGCCAGCGGGCGTTTTGGATTGCCTGACGGGCATCGTGACAAGGGGCATCTGAAAGACAAGGTCATCTTCTTTGGAACCGGATTGTCCTTCTGTCTTTGGGATCCGCAAGTCCTGCTCGATACAACTGTCGAAATTCCCGTGGACCGGGACGAGGTCAAGCGGCTGGTTGATGAACTGGGGAAAAAGAAATGACCCAGGCAGATATCCCGCCCGCCTCATCCCCGCATCTCCCCGTCTTGCTCGATGAAGTGCTGGAAGCTCTCGAGATAAATTCTGGCGAAACCCATGTGGACGGAACTTTCGGCGCGGGCGGATATACTGCGGCCATGCTCAAGGCCGGTGCGAGCGTCCATGCCTTTGATCAGGATCCCGATGCGATCAACGCTGGTGAAGCGTTGGTTGAGGCAAGCGGCGGCAAACTGCGTCTGCACCATGAGGTCTATTCCCGGATGGACAAGGTACTGGCGGATGAAGAGATTGACGGCGTAACGCTGGACATTGGTGTATCCTCGATGCAGCTGGATCAGGCGGAACGCGGCTTTTCGTTCCAAAAAGACGGGCCTCTCG
>JBCBZY010000320.1:0-3194 GCA_039815115.1 Pseudomonadota bacterium
CGCTGCGCCAGGCGCCGACATTCTTGTCATTTTGCAGGATCCGGTCGGGGAACAGGCTGATCGCGGTGGCGCCCATGCCGAGCAGGTACGGGCTCGGGTCGTCGGTATAGCCCTGGAAATTGCGCGCGACCTTGCCAGTGCGGGCGGCGATCGCCATTGGGTCATCGGGCAGGGCGAAATGGTCGAAGCCGATCGCTTCATAGCCCGCGTCGACCAGCGTCCGGTAGCCCATTGCCGACATCGCGAAGCGTTGCAGCTGGTTGGCCATGATGCTGGTATCCATCCGCCGCTGCCGCGCAATCCGCTGCGGCAAATGGGCATAGCCGAACAGCGCGATACGTTCGGGCCTTAGCACGATGGTTTTTTCCAGACTGTCGCTGAGGTCCTGACCCGTTTGCCCGGGCAGGCCATACATCATGTCAAAATTGACCGACTGTACCCCGTTGGCGCGCAGCTGAGTCATCGCCGCTGCGATGGTCTCATAGGGCTGCACCCGGCCGATCACCTGCTGGACCTCTGCCGAAAAGGTCTGGACACCCATGCTGGCATGGGTCACGCCCGATTGCCCGAGCATCGCCGCCCAGTCGGCGTCAAAATCGCGCGGGTCGAGTTCCACGGAAATTTCGGACTGGCCGATATGGAAGCTGGACCTGAGCGCGGCGATCAGATGCGCGAATTCTTCCGTGGCAATCGCATTCGGACTGCCGCCGCCAAAGGCGATGCGCTTCACCACATGCCGGCCCGTCAGCATCTCGCCCATGATCCGGATCTCGGCGAGCAGCGCGTCAATATAGGCGCGCAGCCGTTTCTGCCGGTTGGCTCGTCCGGTGTTGCACGCGCAATAATGGCAGATTTCGTTGCAATAGGGGATGTGCAGATAGAGTGAGATTTCTGCCCCTGACGGGATCGCCGAAACCGCCTTTTCCAGCGCGTTGTCCTCCTCCACGGGTCGGAACTCCGCGGCTGTCGGGTAACTGGTATAGCGTGGTACGGGGCGCTGGAGCAGGTCGGGATGATAAGGCCACATGCGGGCCCTGATGATCGATTTTCCAGGGCCTGTCTTTGAGGCAGGTCAAAAGCGCTGAGAAATTCCGTGGGGAAAAGCCCCGATCAAAAGAGGGGGGATGCACAGGACGGAAGATTGCGATAACACCGCTGGCGACCGATTCCCGATATCCCGACCAAAGGAATATAACATGACCGACCAGCCCGCACCTCAGCGCCTCGAAACGCTCGCCGTCCATGCCGGAACGGAGCCTGATCCCGCGACCAATGCCCGGATCACGCCGATCTATCAGACAGCGTCCTATGTGTTTGACGATGTCGAGCATGCCGCGAACCTGTTCAATCTCGATGCGTTCGGAAACATTTACTCCCGCATCATGAACCCGACCAACGGTGCGCTGGAAGGCAAGATCGCGGCGATGGAAGGCGGTGCGGCGGCGCTGGCCGTAGCGTCGGGTCATGCCGCGCAGCTGCTGGTCTTTCATGTGCTGATGGACCCGGGCGCGCATATTGTCGCGGCGAAAAAGCTTTATGGCGGCTCGCTCAACCAGCTGGCGCACAGCGTCAAGAAATTCGGCTGGGACGTGACCTTTGTCGACGCCGATAATCCGGAAGAGGTAAAGGGCGCGATCACTGATGCGACCCGCTGTGTCTTTATTGAGAGCCTTGCCAATCCGGGCGGCGTTGTACAGGATATCGCGGCGATTGCCGATATTGCTCATGCGGCCGGCATCCCGCTGATCGTCGACAATACGATGGCCTCGCCGGTGCTCTGCCGCCCGATTGAACATGGCGCGGATATTGTGGTTGAGAGCGCCACCAAATTTCTCGGCGGCCATGGCAACAGCATCGCCGGGCTCATCGTGGACAGTGGCAAGTTCGATTGGACACAGAGCGAGAAGTTCGCCTTCCTCAACCAGCCCAACCCGTCCTATCACGGCAAGGTCTTTTCCGAGGCCTTTGGCGAAATCGCATTCATCCTCGCCGCGCGCGCGCTGTCCTTGCGCGATCTCGGCCCTTCACTGGCACCGCAAAACGCGTTTTACATTTTGACCGGCATGGAAACCCTGGCGCTGCGCATGGAACGCCATTGCGACAATGCGCTGGCGCTCGCCAAATGGCTGCAGGGCAGGGACGACGTCAGCTGGGTCTCCTATGCTGGTCTGCCCGACAGCGAATATCACGCGCTCGCGCAGAAATATCTCGGCGGCAAAGGCGGCGCAGTGTTCACCTTCGGGCTGAAAGGTGGCTATGACGCCGGCGTGAAGCTGGTCAGCGCGGTGAACATGTTCAGCCATCTCGCCAATATCGGCGACACCCGCTCTTTGATCATCCACCCCGCCTCGACCACCCACAGCCAGCTCTCCGGTGATGAACTCGAAGCTGCCGGTGCCGGTCCCGACGTCGTTCGCGTGTCAGTGGGGATCGAGCATATCGATGATATTATCGCCGATATGGAACAGGCGCTGGGGGCGGTTTAGGTCCAGCTGTCGTCACTCCCGCGAAAGCGGGAGTCCAGTTCCGGAACCCGGTCTAATGCAAGCCTGTTGTGGTTTCCTGCCACAAAATTGCAACTGGCATCCATCAATTGCAGGTCAGTCGAGTAGCGGGTGACTTTCTGATGACTGGTTTATCCCGAAAGCGGACGTTAGCTGTTTAGACGGAATGTTATCCTATCTCCAAATTGGGCAGCAAGTTCGGATCGAAAATCGAGATACATTTCCTCATCCTGTGTGGGCAAGGCCAGTTTGCATCTGTGATCAATTTCAATTTCGATGTCACGATACTCTAGATTATTAATCATCAGCTCCCGGAACGCGTCCCAATTTTCGATGCCCGAATAGCCCAGTTTGACCACATCAGTGATGCGCTCAAACAGTTCCAATTTGTTGGTCAACTCTTCGTCAAAGATGATCATATATTTCTGCATTCCGTCAAACTCTACCTTTTCTATGTCCGCAATATCCCGAAAGCGGACATTAGCGAACTTGACTGGATACTTCGATAGCGCCCAAGCAGTACCGTGATCGGGCTTGCATCTCTCATTTATCTGTATTACTAATATAATACACCATTTCCAATATGAGTATTTCCTCCTTGCCAGCTGAAAAGCAGTCCGAAGTAAATAAGGTGATGAACGGAAACCGATTGGATTTCGGTGCGCTGGGCGATTTGGTCATCGTCATGGC
>JBCBZY010000268.1:0-4029 GCA_039815115.1 Pseudomonadota bacterium
AATGCGCTGATCGATCAGGAATTTGAAACCATTCGTGACTTCCTGATCCTGCACTATAATGCAACAGAGCGATCCGATTCCGATTTCTGGAACCATGTCCGTACGATGGACATCCCCGAATTTCTGACCGGCAAGCTGAAACTGTTCCGCCAGGCAGGGCGCATCTTCCGCGACGAAAACGAAATTTTTGCAGAGCCCAGTTGGCTGGCAGTGCTAACAGGCCAGGGTATTTTTCCGGAACAATATCATCCGGTCGCCGGCGTCATCAGCGCTCAAGAAACCCGGCAGCGGCTGGCCGCGATCAAGGACGTTATCGGGCGGGCTGCGGCAAGCTTACCGACCCATGAATCCTTCATCCAGCAAAACTGTAGCGCTCAATCGATGCAAAAAACGGCCCCGGTGCAGGAAGACGATCCGTTTAAATTATGAAGCGCCCATGTCGAGCACATAGACCTGCCCGATTTCGATCGTTTGTTTGGCACCAGCCAGCTGAAAACCGGCAACCGCCTGACCAGCTTCCAGTGTCATGTTTGAACGCATTTTCGCTTCATATAGCTTCCACTTGGTACCGATCTTTACGTCCTGATCACCAAAGCCGTCATAGGGTTCTTTATTCTCGTTGATCCGCACGCCAACAATGCCGTTGCCGTCTGCCGTATCCGCTTTTACGGCACGCGCCCAAAAAGCCACCGTGATCATATTGCCTGACGCTATGCCGGTTCGGATCGGCACATTCACGCCCATGTCATATTTTTGTGCGCCCTTTTTAACAACTTTTAGCTGCATCGCGAATTGGCCCGGAGTTTCCGGCGCGGCGACCTGTTTGGGTTTCTTGCTGTTACCATAGACAACCCAATCTACAACCGTCGGATCGTTGATCAGCGTTCCCGGCAAAGCATCATCAATGGCCTGAAGTACGGCATTAGGCTGTTTCGCTATGGCGGTACCAGCCGCCAGCGATAGTGCTGTAAGGGCAATGATGGAATTGCGAATGATCATGACTTAACTCCCCTGCATGATTTTATGGTGTCAGCTTCCCGCGAAACGAACCTGTCCCGTTACAGTGGCACCCTGTGCGACCATGCCCGGCTGTCCGGAACCGATGCTATATTCGATCGTTCCCTGATAGGCTTTGCGCGATCCATCGCTATCAACGAAGCTCAGCATTTCCGGCGCGATGGTGAAAGAAACTTTTCGCGATCCGCCCGCTCGCACATTGACGCGGTCAAATTGCACCAGGCTGCGGAGCGGGGCATCGGCTTCGCCATTGCGGCGGGACGCATAGACCTGAACCACTTCATCGGAATCCATCTTGCCCTGATTGGCCAGAGTCACACTCAGCGTCAGCGGTTTGGTTGGATCATGCGTCTCCGGAATCGCCAGATTGGAATAAGCAAAGCGCGTATAGCTGAGCCCGTGACCAAAAGGATAAACCGGCTTTCCGGTGAAATATTTATAAGTCCGGTTCTTCATCGAATAATCATTGAGCGGCAGCATCCCGGCCAGGTCTTTGTAGAAAGTCACCGGCAATCGACCTGCGGGGCTGTAATCGCCCAAGAGCAGCTCCGCCACCGCTAGTCCGGTCGCTTCGCCGGGATAGAAACCCTGCACCACAGCGGGCAGATTTTCATCAGCCCATGAAAGATTGACCGCACTTCCCGAGAAATTGACCAGAACAATTGGTTTTCCTGTCGACTGTAACTTCTTCAGTAAGTCCATCTGTTCGGTTGGCAGATCGAGAGACGTTCGATCTCCGCCCACGAAACCGGGAACATCAACCGACATTTCTTCACCTTCCAGCTTGGCCGAAAGACCGGAGAAAAACAGGATGACATCGGATTTGTCGGCCGCTGCCATCGCTTCTGCCGCCAGATCACGGTTAAGATCGATCCACTCCAGCCGCGCCATCGGTTCGATCACATTATTGTGCCAGACCGGTGCTTTGGAAAGGCTGACCTTGATCGCATGCCGCTTACCTTTGGTAAGTGTTACGCCATCCGCTTCAACTGGCTTGCCGTCAATTTCGACCTCCAGATCCGGCCCAAAGCGATAGCGACTGGTGCTTGTTGGGCTGATGAAGCCTTCCCAGACCGCCGTGAAGGCTTCATCAACCGCGTCTGTGGCGGGTGATCCCTTCCATTCGAAATCGATAGTTTTTTCAATGGTTTCTCGAGTAGGCTCGCCTTGCTCTTCTTCACCTTTATAGTAGCTCGCTCTGATCCCAGGCGCGAAGCTATCCCCATCTCGATGCGACAATGCAGCAGCCGGGACAGTCTCATAATGGGTGAACATAGTGCCGCCCAGCGAACTACCCGGCGCATAAGCGACATTGCCGTTTCCGAACCGTGCTCGCAGGCCTTCCAAAGCTGTTACAGGCCGCACCGGCTTGCCATGATAATTGCCGATCAGGACGTCAAAATTATCGGCATTGGGACCGATAACCGCAATCTTCCTGTCGGCTTTCAGCGGCAGGATGCCGCTATTCTTCAAAAGAACAAGTGACTTGCGCGCCGCTTCTTTGGTGAGCGCAAGATGCTTGTCCGATCCAACAACATCCATGGGGATCGCCGCGTAGCTGACTGTGTCTGGATCGTCGAACATGCCGAGTTTGAAACGGGCGGTGAATATTCGTTTGAGGGCACGGTCAATTGTCGCCTCATCGATAAGACCTTTTTCCACTGCTTCCGGCAGGGCCGCATAGACACTGCCTTCGCCATCGCCGCAAACCAGCTCCGTACCGGCTTTGACCGATATGGCAGCAGCTTCCGCCTTGGTCTTCACAAAGTCATGATGTTCCGGCCGGTGGATATTGCCAATCGCCCCGCAATCGGAAACCACGAACCCGGAAAAACCCAATTCTTCCCGCAAGATATCCTGCATGAGAAACTCACTCGCGCAGCCCGGAATACCTCGAACCGCGTTATAGACGCACATGGCAGATGCAGGATTGGCGTCCGATATCGCCGTCGCAAACGCGGGCAAATATGTCTCGTACAGATCCTTGTCGGTCGGATCATAATCGTCCGTATGCCGCGTCGTCTCTGGCCCGCTATGCACCGCATAGTGTTTCACAGTCGCAACTGTTTTCAGATATTTGGGATCATCCCCTTGCAGGCCATTCACAAAGTTCACCGCCATGCGTCCGGTCAGATAAGGGTCTTCGCCATATGTCTCTTGCCCCCGGCCCCAACGCGGATCACGGAAGATGTTGATGTTCGGTGACCAGAAGGTCAGCCCTGTATAGATGGACGCATTGCCGCGTTTCAGAAAATCATGATGCTTCGCACGCCCTTCATCAGAAATGGTTGTCGCGATACGCAGCATCAGCTCTTCGTCAAATGTCGCAGCCATACCGATAGCTTGCGGAAAGACCGTTGCCTCGCCAGCCCGGGCAACACCATGAAGGGCTTCGTTCCAGTAGACATAGGCTGGCACACCAAGCCGTTCGATCGCCGGCGCCTTGTCATACATTTGCGCCGCTTTTTCTTCCAGCGTCATACGGGATATCAGATCTTCGACGCGTTCTTCAATCGGCAGTGACTGATCTTGAAAGGGGAATTCACTGCCGGATGACACAGCGGAAGAATCACTGATCTGGCACCCTGCCAAAGCAAGGCCAAGCGCAATTGAGCTGATTATTTTCTTCATGACATCCACCCTAGATCAAATTTTTCGCTCTTATGTCATCGTTGTCATTCGAGAGTCAAAGGAATATTTTTAACCCGCTTTCATTGCTACGATTGATCAGATGTCGCTCAGCCCTCCGATCAGGAAAGCTGCGATTTTTCGGTCTCGCTCTTGTGAACTAGGGCCGAGAACACCTTGGATATGTTCCGGCAAATGGTCCACCGCCCTGGCTGCATCCTCACCAAAAACATAATGATCAAACAGCGCCCGCCATGCCTGTTTTTCATTATACGGGAGGTCGCGGAGCGCAAGCAGTCCATGGGCTACCGCCGCTAGTCCGGCACTGGCTGTTTCATTCGCCCACCAATAGTTGACCAGTACATTGAACGGGTCGAACGACTG
>JBCBZY010000378.1:0-2370 GCA_039815115.1 Pseudomonadota bacterium
CTATAAACGTCAGGGTACATATATCTGCTCTACAAATCCAGTTCAAAGTCTCCTGTATGATTTCTTCTATTCCTTTGACGCTGCCTTTGTGCATCTGCTGCATCAGCAATTTCTGATTCTGCAATGCTCCGTCAATGTGGCTGGCGGCTGCGACAGCAATTGCAGGCGACAATGAACTTGCGGTAGAGCAATATCAGCAAACCAGATTGCTGATGAACAGCGTCATATTTGCGCCAGCGGGCAGCACACCGATGACTCCGGAAGCGATGGATGCCTATTGGCTGATGGCTGCAAAAGGGCTGTGGAGTGGCGAGGAGCAAGCCCGCAAAAGCTATTGTCAGCTTGTGGAGATGCTTCATGCAACGTTGCACGATCCATGCGACAGCACTATCGTCTTGCCGGCTATCTGGATGGGGCAGCCGGAAATGGTATTCAAGACGCTTGGCAGGCAGATAACCCCGGCCAATTTTTTCGGCTTTATGTCGCTCTGGACTGATGCAGAACCGATCAATCGGGTCCGTTTGCATCCCGATTTCATGGATTTTGCGGAGCGGATCGGCATGGTTGCAGCCTGGGAAAAATATGGCTGGCCGGATCTTCCGGTGGGGCCACCTCCCTCCAGTTAAACCATTATTGACGCTTTTTTGACGGTAGCGCCGTTGACGCGAAGTTACATTTGCACCCAATAACAACGCGTTGAGATTGCAGACAAGTTGAACCCTTTCAGGCGGTTCGGGAATCTTCCCGTTCCGTCAACAGGAGAGATTTGCCTGCCGGATACGGGGGAAGAAATGGAGCAAGCTGCCAAACTGCCGGACGGGCTGACCCTTCCCGCACTTTCCGAAAGCAAGTCGGCGCGGCTGATCGTCGTGGCAATCCTTTATCTGATGCAGGGCGTACCCGTCGGACTGACGACCGTAGGCATTTCGGCCTGGCTCGCGGCCAATGGCGCAACGCCTGTGGAAGTGGGTGTGTTCATTGGAACAGCTCTGCTGCCCTGGTCCTTGAAGCTGGTGAACGGGCTGTTGATGGACCGCTTTACCTTCAAGCCAATGGGCCGCCGCAGGGTCTGGATTATCGCAGCACAAGCCATGATGGCAATCGTCTTGCTGATCATGGCGATAGATGCGCCAACAGTTGGGCAGATCGGGCTATTGGCCGGATATTGTTTTGCTCTCAACCTGTGCGCCACCTTTAATGATGTCGCGGTCGACGGGATGGTGGTCGATATTGTTCCCGACGATGAGCGTACACTGGTGAACGGCGTGATGTACGCTTCGCAGTCCGTAGGAATAGCCGGGGCCAGTTTCGTGGCCGGACAATTTCTTGTTTCGGGCGACATCGCATCGACTGCGATGGCCTTTGCCGCTTTTGTCGCCATCGTCTCATCCGTGGTTGTGCTGATCCGGGAGCGCCCCGGCGAGCGTTTGTTGCCATGGAGCAAAGGTGCAGCTTCCCACGAATGTGAGGAACGGCAACACAGCGCCTGGCTTCCGATCATCGTCGGGTTGTTCCGGTCGATTGCCTCGCCGCTTATCCTGCTGTTCCTTCTGTCCCTGGCCCTGTCGCAAGCGACCTGGTCCTTCATTGACGCCATCAGTCCGACGCTAACCATTCAGCATCTGGGTTGGGGAAGCGATCACTATTCCAGTTTTGCAGCAATTGTCAGTTTGGTCGCCGCCCTCGCCGCGGGAATTCTATCGCCGCTGATCGTGCGTTTCACTGGCCTGCGCAAGGCAATCATCATTCTGTTTGTCTTGTCAGGCGTCAGTGCGGCGATTGGCGGAGCGACATTCAATTATTGGGAAGGCGATGGAATCTTCATTGCCGTTTTCATGACCCAATATGTCGTGGCGCTTCTGCTGACCATCCTGATGATCGTCTGGGCGATGCGCATTTGCAGTCCGGCCGTGGCCGCCAGCCAGTTTGCCCTGTTCATGGCTGCGCCGAACCTGGGCCGGGCAGTGATGTCCGGCTATTCCGGCTGGCTCGTCGAAAGCGGCGGCTACGCCATGACCTATTACGCGGTCGCCACGATCACATTGGTCGCGCTCGCACTGTGCCTGCTCGCCAAAGTGGGAAAATCCGAAGCGGTGCCGGAAATGATACGCAAACAACCAGTTTAACAACGAAGGAGAAGAAGAATGAAGATGATTACACAAATGAAAATGGCTGCAGCGGCCATTCTGGTAACCGCCCCAATGGCATTGCCAACCGCTGTATCGGCACAGGAATTCCCACTTGTGGCCGGAGACTATTCGGAAGTTGGCGGCATCTATGTCAAGGATGGGGGCGTCTATAAATATGCCAGTTGGCTGGCAACAGAGTGGAAGAAAAATGCCGAATTCGCCAAATCGCAGGGCTGGCTTA
>JBCBZY010000178.1:0-5906 GCA_039815115.1 Pseudomonadota bacterium
AACTACGCCTTTCGAGCCTTGCATGCGAAACATTGTTCGTCACGACCTCGACGACACGAATGCCGAACCGGTCATTGACGGTTACAACCTCTCCCTTTGCAACTAGCGTGCCATTTACCTTGATATCGAGCAGCGCATCGGCTTCGCGGTCCAGTTCGACCACCTGACCTTCGCTCAGCTCCATGATTTTGGCGATTTTCAGCGAAACACTGCCGACTTCGACCGACAGGCGCACGGGGATATCCGCCAGGAGGCGATAATTTGCCGCTTCTGCCGGTTCCGGAAAATCCTTGCCGGGTTGCGCTTCGACAGCAGCATCTTCGATTGTCGGTGCTTCGTTCATGTCACTCATGTCAGTTTCCTCGTTCCATTTTTTCAATTTGGTAGGCGGCACAGCCATCCTGTTCCCCGAGACTGCCGCGGGCGAACACTTTCTCTCCGATAATCAGCGGAAGATTGCGGACTGGCGGGATCGGGATGATGTCGCCGGGTTTGAGTTCAGCGACCTGCGGCAGCGTCATTGTCGTGCGCGCCAGAATAGAGCGCACCGGCAAGCGGACTTCGCTCATCGCCTTTTGTATTTCATATTGCCAGATCGGGTTGGCCTGATCACCGGTGGCGCCAACCGAAGGCTCCAGCAGGTTCTCGAGATAGCGCACTCCATCCATGGCGTAGAGCAGGTCAACCACCAGCGCGTCGGCATCCGGAAAGGTGATCGATATGGACTGTTTCAACACGCTGTCACCCGGTCCTGCCAGCGCGGCATAAGCCGGATTGCGTTCATAGCCGGTAACATGTGTCTCAAATTCACCGTACAGGCCCCAGGCCCGGCCGAGAGCCGCGCAGAAATCGCCGGAGACCCGCTCGAACATCTGACTTTCCATCCGCGTGAATTCGACAAATTCGCGATCAGACTTTGTGCTGCCACCACCATAATAGGCATCGACCAGCAACGAGACCAGCTGTGGATCCACCCCCAGCATCATCGCGCCTTTGCAAGGTGGCATATGGAATTTTGTCATGCCCAGAAAACCGGGCTGCGCGTCGCACCAGTCCTGATAAGCCACAAGTTTGGTTTCCACCGGTACAACCTCGACCTTTTCGGCGATCATCTGTTCCAGAGCGTCCTGAACCTGGCCGGCAAACAGCTTGGCGATACGCTCAAAGCCGGGGACCATATTGAGCTGGTCCGGCTGATGGGTGGCGAAGCAGTGCACGCCCTTGTCCCGGGTCTTGCCGGTTTCAGCGCTGTCCGTATTTTCCTGCACTTCGGTTGACATGGCCTTGTTTCCTGTCCGCTTACTGGACGACAAAATTGGTGAAATAGGCGTCTTCCACGCCGCCAAAGCCGGCTTTTTCCTGGAGCACCTCATTGATACGATTGGTCAGTTTCTTCTGCAGGATCTGTTTGCCCATCTGGGTTTCCAGCTCCATCCGGTCCTGTTCAGCGAGAACCATCAGCACAGCAGACCGAATGGCGATCTCGTGATCCAGGATATTCTGCACCACCCGCTCGTCATAATAGGTCGATATCGCCAGCGAGACCTGGGCAAAGCTGTTGCTGTTGCGCAGATTCGATGTGAATGGCTGTTCGATCTGGTGGTAGGACACCTTGTAGGCACTGGTCGGCTTGCCGGTTTTCTTGGCCGCCTTTTCGTCAGCTGCCGGAACATCATCGACGGTTGACCCATCCTTCAGGACCAGCTTGGGACGGTCGGGATCGACCTTTTCCTTGCCATCATCTCCGCCCATTGCGCCGGCGGCAAACCATCCGCCGGCAGCACCACCGCCACCAACGACCAGCACGACCAGCAACAGCATGATGATTTTCTTCATCTTGCCGCCCTTGGGCTTGCCTTCCTCTTCGGTATCTTCGGGCTTTTCCTTGTCAGCCATGATTTGTCTCCGTTTTCAATTTCTTGGCGGATCACGCGTAGCGCGCGCCATTTGTTGTCTGGCCGGAAGCTGTTCCGGCATAATATTGCGGTTCGGCCTGCTCATCGTCAGAGCCGCCATTGGTGCGGGTGCGGAAATTCTCGGCCTGCTGGCTTTCGCTGGCCTGACGTTCCGGGCCTTGATCCAGGCCCGTGCCGATATCGAGGCTTGTCAGCTTTTGCCCATGCAGCCGGATTTCCTGCTCGAGACGCGATTGCGACTGGATCAAAAACTGCTTCACGGATTCGGTTTCCGCAACCAGTTTGATGTCATCACCCCGCTCGCCGCCCCGAATTTCAACATCGATACGGCCCAGATGTTCAGGCTTCAGCGAAAAGCGGGCAGTGCCTTTGGAATTGGCAATCAGGGAAATCTCCCTGGTAAGGTTTGCGATAAAGGCGGAGTCAAATTCGAGCACTGCGTCAGTAGCCAGGGTGCTGGCCTGGGCC
The DNA here is from genome assembly GCA_039815115.1 of Pseudomonadota bacterium. Taxonomy (GTDB): domain Bacteria; phylum Pseudomonadota; class Alphaproteobacteria; order Sphingomonadales; family Sphingomonadaceae; genus Parasphingorhabdus. The sequence continues at coordinate 2,385 of JBCBZY010000178.1, forward strand.
GCGGCATCGGCAGCCTTTGCACTATTTGATGATGGCGAAAGGGCACGCATCGTATCCACCTGCAGACCACTTGCGGTCTCGGCTGTGGGCGATTGCCGCAGGCGAAGACCCGCGAGCGGGTTAACCGGCGGTGCCTGGGCGGCATTGCTGGCGCTATTCTTGATCTCTACCGCTTCCGGATCCAAGATTTCCGCTGGATTCAAATCATCGGCCAGTTTCTCCGGCTTGCCATTCGCCGACGTTGCCAGGGGCATGGACTGTTTCGTGTTTTCCATCTGGGGAGAAGGATTGAGAAGTTTCTTGAGTTCGAGGGAAGGCGCCAGTTTTTCCATCGCAGCATCATCGGTTGATCGCTCCGCATCGGTGACGGGATCAATAATCTGGTGTGAACCTCTATCCGCCGGCATATTTTGTGGCACCGTCAGCGCTTGCAGCCCGGAGACCGGATATTGTTCCGCTCCTTTGGTCGAAACCGGCAACTGTTCGTTCCGTGCTGTCGCCGCAACCTGACCATCTTCCACGGGCATGTTGTTGACCCGGGCAAGATTTTTCGGTCTGTCGGCTTCCAGCTTTTGCGTCAGGATTGCGGGGTCCGCTTCTGTTGCTTTTGCTGCCGGTTTCCCGGAGGGGTCTGCAGACACAGGGTCAGATGTTTCCCCTCCGGTGAGTCCCATGGTCCGGTAAGGCATGATCGGTGATTGGGGATCTATATCCGCCAGTTTCACCGTCCCTTCATCCGCGCTTGGCAGTTCCGGAATTTCGGACTCCCGCCCATCTGATTGGGACAGCGTGACGAAAGCATATCCGGAACGCAGGGTCATTGCCGGTCCGGACAGCGCAGAAAATGGCATGGCTTCGCCAGAAGTCCGGGAGGCTTCCGGCGTTTCCATCTCCGATGCCGCAGCCTGAGCGGGAGCATTCCCGCCCGTGACGGTTTCATCACCCGGAGCTTGTTCGCCTATTCTGGTGTCGCTCTTCAACATGCTGTCAACAAAAGCAGGAACCGTGCCAATCGCCGATGTCGCTGCCGATTTGTCAGCCGCCGGCATGACCAGACTCTTCAAAAAGGATATTTCCATTGCTCTTACCTCGGTTTTCTTGATCGTCTGAATGGCAGATTTGCAGCGCTTTTCCGGTCCTGTTCCTGTTCCAGGCCAGCCGCCTTGCGCTCGACAAAACGCTGCATCACGTCCCGGTCGAGATGAGCGGCAATTCTTTGCCGGTCCTGCTCTGCCGCTGCCTGCTGCGCTTCCATCACAGCCCTTTTGACCTGTTCGCCAGCTCCCAATAGCCGGTTCCCCAGCTCCATGCGTGCGGCGAGGGATTGCGCTGCCGAGCAGTCGGCATTGTCGAACATGGTCAGGCGCAGACTGTTCAGATTGGTGGATTGCTTCTCGAGGCTCTGCACCTGGGCGTCCGCCTCCATCGCCCGGCCAATAGCCGCCTTGCGCAGAGTCTCCCTGATCTTCAGGATCCGCCGGGGTGTGGTCAATTGCCGCTTCATTGTCCGAATCCTGCAATCAGGTCAGCAATGCTTTCCGTCATCGAGACATAGGCCTGCGAAGGCTGACGGATAAATTCGAGCATGTCCGGTCGCCGGGCAATCGCCTGGTCAATCGCCTCGTCATTGCCGGCGCGATAGGCGCCCATCAGAATAAGATCGCGATTTTCTTCATAAGTCGACCAGTGCCGACGGAAATTGATCATCGCCGCATGATGATCGTCATCCACGATATCGGCGGCCACACGGCTGAGAGACCGCGCAACGTCAACGGCCGGGAAAATCCCCTGCTCCGCCATGGTCCGCGACAGGATGATATGTCCGTCGACGATCGAACGGGCGGTGTCGACCACCGGATCGTCGAGATCGTCGCCATCGGCAAGCACGGTATAGATAGCGGTGATCGAGCCCCCGCTCTGGCTGTCGTTCCCGGCACGTTCAACGAGCTTGGGAATGATGGAAAGAGACGACGGCGGATAGCCTTTCATGGTCGGCGGCTCGCCCAGAGCCAGGCCGATTTCGCGCTGGGCATGAGCAATCCGGGTCAGACTGTCGATCAGCAGCAGGACTTTCTTGCCGCGATCCCGGTAATATTCCGCGATGGCCGTAGCGCGATAGGCTGCGCGCAGCCGCAGGATCGGGGAATGATCCGCTGGTACCGCCACAGTGACGGTCTTGTCTGCCATCACGCCGTTCAGCTTGGTTTCGACAAAATCGCTGACCTCGCGGCCACGTTCGCCGATCAGACCGACGACCACGATATCGGCGTCCACGCCAGCGATTATCTGGCCCATCAGGACCGATTTGCCGACCCCGGATCCGGCGACAACGGCAATGCGCTGTCCATAGCCGGCCGTCAGCAGGGAGTTGATCGCCCGGACGCCGAGATCGATTTTCTGTTTGACCCGGCCGCGGCGCAGGACATTGTTCTGACGACCGGCCAGCGGCCAATGATCGCTCGTCAAAATCGGCCCCTTGCCGTCGAGAGCCTCGCCCATCGGTCCGATAATCCGGCCGAGCAAGGCGTCTCCAACCAGTGCCTGGGTCGAGATCGTGCTGGGAATGACCCGCGTCCCGTTACGCAGCGCCACATCTTCGGAAAGCGGCACCATCATGGTCTTCGAGCCGCGGAAACCGGCAACTTCGGCCATGACGGTCTTGCCATCTGCTGTCGTCAGGCGGCCGCCATATCCCGTGGGATAATCAAAGCCGGTGACTTCGAGCAGCCCGGCATCATGCGCGACCACCTTGCCGATCTGACGGGCCTCGCTCTTGAGATGTGTCAGGCTGTCGACGAATTTTTCGGCGGCGCGGGTCTGAGCGGCGATCATGAGGCCTGCTCCATTTCATCGAGCATCGCCTGCAGTTCGTCGAGCAAGGGCTGTGATCCCTGTTCTATCCAGCCGTCGCCGTGAACAAGCCGCAATGTGCCGCGCATCAGTCCGGGATCGGCGGTCACATTGACCCCGCATTCGAATTCGCCAAACAGGTTCAGATCCTCTGGATGGACATGCAAGGTCGCATCGCGCATCCCGTCCTGGATCAGACTGCCCAGCTTCTCCGCCTGTTGCTGCAGAAATTCGCTGTCCGGTTCAACCCGGCCAATCATCTGCCGTGTCAGCGCAGAAACGCACTTTAAAAGCATTTTGGTCATGACCGCATCCGAATGCGGCTTGAGTTCCAGCAGCGCGGTTGTCAGGCGATCAACCTGGAGCTGATCCGCGGCCAAAGCTGCCTCCTTGAGACGCTCGCCTTCCGCAAATCCCTTGGCATAAGCATCTGCCAGTGCCTGATCTGCGGAAATGGGCGCCGCACCATTTGAGGGGACCGCACCATTGCCGGACGCGGCATGAGCGGGGACAGAATAAAGCGGCTGGAATCCGCGATCCTGGCTCTGGATGTTCCAGACGTTCATACGCATGATATCCTCAACGGACTCCATGTCCGGCTGCGAAACATGCGCTGCTTCAGCATGTTCAGACGAAATCGTCATCTGCGCCTCCGATCATGATGGTGCCTTC
>JBCBZY010000043.1:0-12781 GCA_039815115.1 Pseudomonadota bacterium
CAGGCCGCTCGAAACCGGCAAGGAAGCGCTGCGCCATCGTCACTTCACCGTCTGGAAGGACGACAAGGATGTCCGGTCCAAGGCCGACATGCTCGCCAATCTGCACAGCAAGGACGAGCAAGTTGTCGATGCCCGCCCCGCCGGACGGTTCACCGGCGCAGAGGAAGATCCCCGTCCGGGTATCGCCTCCGGTCACATTCCGGGCTCGGTGAACATCCCCCACAGCGCGTTTTTCAATACCGACGGCACCTGGAAATCACCGGATGAGGTCAAGGCCGTGTTTGACGGTGCCGGTGTTGATCTGGGCAAGCCGGTGGTCACGACCTGCGGATCCGGCATGACTGCCGCCGTGGTTTCCTTTGCCGCTGCTCTGGCAGGCGGTGAGAAACTGGCGCTTTATGACGGCAGCTGGTCGGAATGGGGTGCAGACGCGGATACGCCCAAAGCAACCGCCTGATCCGGACGCGGCCATGGATAGATGCATTGTCAGATAGGCCGCACAAACCCCGAAAACCTGCAACACAAGCAACCAATTCCGGACGACGGGCCGAGTGGACCGGGGCCGTGGTCAATCCGCCAGTCTGGCGGGCCAGCACCCATCTCTATCCCGATGTCGCCGCACTGCGGGAAGGACTGACCAGCAATGCCGACGGCCGGTTTTTCTATGGCCGCCGCGGGTCACCAACCCAGTGGTCACTCGCTGATGCGCTGACTGAAATGGAGCCCGGGGCCGCCGGAACCATGCTCTATCCTTCCGGTGTCGCCGCCATATCCTGCGCCATGCTGGCCGTGCTGAAACCCGGGGACGAGGTCTTGCTGACCGACAGCAGCTATGATCCCAGCCGCAGCTACGCAGATGCGTTTTTGAAACGCATGGGTGTCACGGCACGCTATTATGATCCGCTGATCGGCGCGGACATCGCCAGCCTGTTCTCCGACAACACCCGGGCAATATTGCTGGAAAGTCCCGGCAGCCTGACCTTTGAAGTGCAGGACGTGCCGGCGATCTGCACCGCCGCCCGGGAAGCCGGGATCACGACGCTGCTCGACAACACCTGGGCGACATCCCGCTTTTTCCCGGCGCTGGAAAAGGGTGTCGATATTACGATTGTCGCCGCGACAAAATATATTGTCGGGCACAGCGATGTTATGCTGGGTGCGGCAACGACCCATGACAAATACTGGACGCGATTGCGGCGTACCGCGCAGCAGCTCGGGCAAGTGGTCTCCCCTGACGATGCCTATCTCGCGGCCCGTGGTCTGCGCACTCTGGAAGTGCGTCTGCGCCAGCATGAAAGCAGCGCGCTCACGATTGCTCGCTGGCTGAAGGAACGGGACGAGGTCGGCCTCGTTCTGCACCCCGCGCTGCCCGACTGTCCGGGGCATGAAATCTGGAAACGCGACTTTCTGGGATCTTCAGGCCTGTTTTCCTTCGAACTCAAACAAGGCGATGAGGCCTCGCGGGCCGCCTTTATCGACGCGCTCGACCTGTTCGGCATCGGTTATAGCTGGGGCGGATATGAAAGCCTCGCTCTGCCTGTCGATCCGGCCAAACACAGGACAGCCACAAAATGGGATGCGGACGGCGCACTGGTCCGGCTCAACATTGGCCTGGAAGATCCCGATGACCTGATCGCGGACCTTGCCAATGCGTTTGAACATTATCATGGTGCCCGATCATGATGGACAACATCGTCTCTTATCTGGAGTCTCTGGCTCCCGACACGCCCCGCAACGTGCAATTGATAGAAGGCGGGATTGCTGCCGCTCTGGTTGTTCTTGCGCTGGGTGCTGGCTGGTTGCTGAGCAAATATGTCGGGCCCAAGCTGCGGCATCTCTGGGAAACCCGGGCGGGCTACGAAAGCGAGCTGGCCGGTCGGCGCATCCGCGACATGACCCGGCGGTTCACCACCTTCATCCTGTGCGGTTTCTTCATCGCCATTTATGACTGGGGTCTGATTGGCCAGGTCATTCTGGCGCTCACCATCGCGGTCAGCATGGGCCTGTTCACCAATGACCTGATCCGCGGGGTACGAATGCCGGACTGGCTGGGCACGATCATGGGCCTGACCGTTTTCGGGTCCACGGCGCTGGGACTGGTCGGCAATATCGATCGGATCACCACCGCAATGTCCCGCGTCGGCGTCGACGTCGGCACCAACCGCATATCGCTGCTCGTGGTTGTGAGCACCATCATGACCGCGGTCATCCTGCTCGCCGTCGCGCGGGTCCTGATGAAGCTGGTCAGTCACGTCATTTCCAATTCCGACCTTGATGGTGCGCAGAAGGTTCTCGGACAAAAGCTCGCGACAGTGGCGATACTGGGCGCGGCGTTCATTCTCGGTCTGGATGTTCTCGGGATTGACCTGACCGCGCTCGCGGTTTTCTCCGGCGCCTTTGGTCTCGCCATCGGTTTCGGGATGCAGAAGACCATCGGTAATTTGATAGCCGGGATCATTCTGTTGATGGACCGGTCGATCAAGCCGGGCGATGTCATCGCGGTTGGTGACAGTTTCGGCTGGGTTAACAAAATCGGAGTCCGCGCGGTTTCGGTTCTGACTCGTGAGGGCAAAGAGCATTTGATTCCGAACGAAAATCTGATGACCCAGGAAGTCGAGAACTGGTCCTATTCCAACAAGAATGTGCGGATCAGCATCCCGGTGGGTGTGTCCTATAATACCGACATGGATTTTGCGATCAAACTGATGTCACAGGCCTGCGAAGATGTGCCCCGCATTCTCAGCCATCCCAAACCGGTCGTCTGGATGCTGGAATTCGGGGACAATAGCGTCAATTTCGAGATTCGCTGCTGGATCAACGATCCGCAATCCGGTGTCGGCAATTTCAAGGCTGCCGTGCTCAAACGGGTTTGGGACCTGTTCAAGGAAAACGACATCGAGATTCCGTTCCCGCAGCGTGATATCCATGTCCGGACCATGCCGGCAAAAGCCGATGGCGCAATCGCGAGCGAATCGGTCGACAGCCAGAAAATCCCGGCCGCAGAATAAATTCCAGGAGGCCGGTGTCGTCTTTCGGCATTTTCCCATCCCGCAACAAAAAAGTGGTCGCTCTGCCGCTGAAACCGGGAATGTTCTTCGCATGTCCGGACAAATTGACAGCTGTGTCAATAATGCCACAACCAGAATTTATGTCACCTTTGCTGCCATTTTTAAGTTGTGCAGCGCAGCAAAATATTGCAGCTTTTGCCTGCATGTTTTGAGATTGTCTGCTGCCGGCCCTGCTGGCGCAATAAAAAGACAACCGGAACAAATTCCAGGAGGGGCGATACGCATCCAACAGAAGGGAATTTTCATGCGCACGTCCACTTTAAAGACACTGACCGCAGCAACTGCGGTTCTGCTCGCCTCCACCGCCACACCGGCGCTGGCCCAGGAAGTCGAATCTGCCGGCATTACCATTTCAGGCAATGCAGCAGTCACTTCCGACTACCGCTTCCGCGGCCTGTCTTTCTCCGATGGTGATATTGCCATTCAGGGCGGGATCGATGTCGCCCATGAAAGCGGATTTTATATCGGAACCTGGGGCTCCTCAATTGAAGACAGTCCGACATTCGGTCACACCGAACTGGATTTCTATGCTGGCTGGTCCGGCGATGTGACGGACGGCCTCTCAGTCGATGTAGGCCTGCTCTATTATTTCTATCCCAATGGTGAGGGCGGAGTCGCTGGCCCGAGTGACTATTTTGAGCCCTATGCTTCGGTCTCCACTTCGCTGGGCCCGGTCGAATTGACCACCGGGATTGTCTATGCCTGGTCGCAATCCAGTCTCGGCAACAGCGATAATGTCTATCTCTACACCGGTATTTCCGGTGGAATTCCGGACACGCCGATCACGCTCAATGCCAATATCGGTATCAACGAGGGGTCACTCGGCAACCCGGCCGGCATTGTTGGAGTGGATGATTATGTGGACTGGAGCCTCAGTGCTGACGTGGCGCTCACAGAAAACCTGACCGCCACTCTGGCCTACACGGACACGGATGCACCGTCGATCAACAACTTCACCGACAGTGCCTTCGTATTCACACTCGGTGTCGCATTCTGATCCGCTTCGGGTTCTGATTCACAACCAGTTTCGTCACCAATCAGGCCGCTCTGGAAACAGGGCGGCCTTTTTCAGCTGGCAGCAACAAGATTGCGCGCTACATCGGTCCGGGGATCGGTGATGACGGACTCCATTTCACCGGTTTCGACAATCCGGCCCTCGTCCAGCACGATCACCCGGTGACACAGCCGCCGCGCGGCCGCAATGTCATGGCTGATGAAGAGGATGCTCAGCCGGTTGCTGTCGCGCAATTCGCCGAGCAGCTGCAATATGCCAGACCCGATCAGAGGATCGAGAGCGGATGTGGCTTCATCGAGGACCAGCATGTCGGGATCGGCGGCCAACGCGCGCGCAATGGCCACACGCTGGGCCTGACCACCTGACAGGCTGGCGGGAAAGCGTGAGGCAAAGTCTTCCGGCAGTCCAACCTTGTCCAGCAAATCCGCTGTTCTGGCTGATCGTTCGTCCGGCGACAGATCCGGGCACAGATATTTGAGCGGTTCGGCAATGATCTCCGCGACCGTCCATTGCGGGTCGAGACTCGCCACCGGGTCCTGAAACACCGGCTGGACAAATTTGCGCATCTCCCTGCTGCGCGCCTTGCGCCCGGGCAACACCGCATTCTTCCAGCGAATAGTGCCGGCAGTGACTGGCCCTATGCCTGCAATCGCCCGGCCCAAAGTGGATTTTCCTGATCCTGACCCGCCCACAATGGCCAGCGCCTCGCCCTCTCGCACATGAAAATCGGCATCGATCAGAGCCTGAACCAGACCGCGCCGCCAGCCGGGTCTGGCGAAGGAGACAGTCAGCGATTCGGCGATCAGCTGCTCGCTTCCCACCGGTGGCAATTGCGGGGCTGGTTCGCGCAAATCAGGAATCGCCGCAATCAGATCGCGGGTCACGTCCTGTTGCGGATCGGAAATCACGCTGGCGGCGGGCCCGCTTTCCAAAACCCGGCCGGCATCCATGACGACTAGCTCATCGGCATGTGCTGCCACCGCAGCCAGATCATGGCTGACGAGCAGCAGTGCCAGCCCCTGTTCCATGCGCAAAGCGTCCAGCAGGTCCAAGATTTCCCGGCGCAGGGTCGCATCCAATGCGCTGGTCGGTTCATCGGCAATCAGCAGCTTCGGTTTGTGGGCCATGGCCGCTGCGATCATCACGCGCTGACGTTCGCCGCCTGAGAGGCGATGCGGGAACTGGTCCAGCCGCTCGTCCGCGCGAGACAGCCCCACCCGTTCCAGCTGTCGGGCCAGATCGGAGCGCGATGGCCGCGCAGCTCCGGCCTGAGTCGCCGCCTCCTGCAGCTGCGCCCCCACTGTCAGATGCGGTGTCAGCGCGGTCAGCGGCTGCTGAAACACGAAACCTGCCAGCCGGCTCCGGGCTTCGCGCAGCTGATCGGCATCGGCCTGTGCGAGATTCAGACCATCCAGAAGGACCTGACCCGAAAACTGGCCCGGGGTCAGTCCGAATGGCGTCAGACAGGTCAGGCTTTTGCCCGAACCGGATGCGCCGATGATCGCGGTGCACTGGCCGGCCTGCACATCCAGATTCACGCCTTCGACCAGATGATTGTCGCCAATCGTGATCCCGAGATCGTGGATTTCATAAAGGCTCATGAATAGACATCCCGGAGCCGCTCGCCCTCAATCGTCAGGCAGACCAGTATCAGGACCAGCATGCCGCCCGGCAGAAATAGTCCGAGCGGCGCCATGTCCATGTCATCTGCCCCCTCCTTGACGAGGATCCCCAGCGATGTCAGCGGCTCCTGGACGCCAAGGCCGAGGAACGATAGAAAGCTTTCAACCATCACCACCTGCGGAATGGTGAGCATCAGATAGGCCAGCGCGACGCCGGCGATATTGGGCAGGACATGGCGAATGATGATCGTGATTGGCGGAGCGCCTGCAGCCTCGGCGGCGAGAATGAATGGCCGTTCGCGCAAGGCCATGACCTGCCCGCGGACGACCCGGGCCATGGTCAGCCATTCGACCAGCCCGATGCCGACAAAGACCAGCAGGATCGAACGCCCGAAAATCACCATCAGCAGGATGACGATGAACATGAAGGGCAGCGCGTACAGGGCATCGACAAACCGCATCATCGCTTCATCGACTCGCCCGCCCAACCAGCCGGCCGTCGCGCCCCAGGCGATGCCGACAACCAGCGATACGAGCGCGGCGGCCACGGCCACCATCACGGTGATTTGAGTACCCGCCATCAGCCGGGCAAGCCGATCGCGGCCAATATCATCGGTCCCGAATATGTGGCTGTCGGTGAAGGCTGGTGCGCGCACCGCATTCCAGTCAATCTGGTCATGGCTCCAGGGCAGGATAAAGGGCAGAACCACGGCCGATCCGACCAGCAACAGGACGACCCACAGGGGCCAGTGACTTCGATTCAGCAGCCGCGTCATCTTTCCCGCATCCTCGGGTCCAGCCAGCCATAGATGAGATCGGCAAACAGGTTGAACAGGATGATCAGCGCCGCGTAGATCGTCACCACACCCAGCACCAGCGGATAGTCACGATTGAGCGCGCCCTGAACAAAATAGCGTCCCAGGCCGGGCAGTCCGAACACGGTTTCCACGACCACCGCCCCGGTCAGCAATCCGGCCGCAGCTGGTCCAAGATAGCTCGCGACCGGCACCAGTGACGGCCGGAGACCGTGCCGCAAAAGAATGCGGCTTTCGGGCAATCCCCGGGCCCGGGCCGTGCGGATATGATCCTGCTTGAGCACTGATGCGAGGCCAGCTCGGGTGAGTTTGGCTATGGCGCCAGCGACGGGTAGCGCCAGGGCAATGACCGGCATGACGAGCCAGGCAATTCCATCGCCCCGCCCGGATACCGGAAGCAGCCCGAGCCAGAGCCCCAGAAACAGCGCCAGCGCAGGTCCGGTGACAAATGTCGGCAAGGCCGTCGCCACAGTGGCCAGCATCATGATCGCCTTGTCAGTGGCTTGCCCGGCCCGAATTGCGGCCAGCAGTCCGAGGGACACGCCCACAAGCAGAGCGAGGATGACAGCCAGCCCGCCGAGCATCAGCGAAACAGGCAGGCCCTGCGCAACCAGCTCGGTGACTGTGAAATCGCGATAGACCAGCGACGGCCCGAAATCGCCCTGCATCAGACGCGTCATATAGATCCACGCCTGCTCCCAGACCGGTTTGTCGAGCCCGTAGGCTGATTGCAGAGCATCTCGGGTTTCGGGCGCCAGTGGCCGCTCGCCGTCAAATGGCCCTCCCGGTGCCAGTCGCATCAGGAAGAAGGACACCAATATGATCCCGAGCAATGTGGGAATGGCTGTCAGCAGCCTTCTGGCAACAAGCGCCAGCATCCGGGACTAAAGCGCCATCTGTCCGAAGCAGGCGCGAACTTCTGCGACGAAGAGTTCGGGCACTTCCATCGCGGCAAAATGACCGCCCCGTTCGGGTTCGCCCCAATATTGGAGGTTTTTGAACCGGTGCTCGGCCCAGCGCCGCGAGGGTGTCATGATCTCGTTGGGGAAAATGCTGCATCCGGACGGCATGACCACCGGATCGACATTCGGATTGCCGAAACTCTCGCGATAGAGGCGCGCTGACGAAGCACCCGCATTGTTGAGCCAGTAGATCATCACATTGTCGAGCAGCCGGTCGCGGTCAAAACTGTCATCGGGCGTATTCGCGCCATCGGACCAGCCCTGAAATTTCTCCATGATCCACGCCATCTGGCCGACCGGCGAATCCGCCAGACCATAGCCCAGCGTCTGGGGCTTGGTCTTCTGGATCTCGGCATAGCCGGCGCCTTCGGTCTGGTAACTGGCGAAATGCGCCAGCGAGGCCTGTTCCTCGGGCGTCGGCGACTGCATCACGGAGGACGGGGGCGCCCCGACAACGACCAGATTGATATGAATCCCGGCACAATGGCCCAGATTCTGGACACCGATAGCGGACGTCACCAGCGCGCCCCAGTCGCCGCCCTGCGCGAAATAGCGGTCATAGCCCAACCGCAGCATCAGCTCGTCCCAGACCGTGGCGATTTTTTCCGCGCCCCATCCGGTAATGGCCGGCTTGCCGGAAAAGCCATAGCCGGGCAGCGAGGGAATCACGAGATGGCAGGCGTCGTTCGCCTCCCCGCCATGCGCCACCGGATCGGTCAGCGGGCCGATCACGTCGAGAAATTCGACAATCGATCCCGGCCAGCCATGAGTCATGATCACTGGCCTGGCCTCCGGCTCGGGTGAACGGATATGCATGAAATGGATATCAACCCCGTCAATCTCCGTCATATGATGGGGGTATTGATTCAGCGCCGCTTCGCACTTCCGCCAGTCATAACCCGACCGCCAGTGCGCCGCGACATCCTGAACGTAGGCGAGAGGAATGCCCTGAGACCAGTCATCCACCGGCTCCGGATCCGGCCAGCGCACCCGCTCCAGCCGGTCCTGCAGATCTTCCAGCGCAGCATCCGGAATCTCGATGCGAAAGTCCCTGATCATGTCATTCATCATCTGTCCTCTTCCGATTGCATCGCCAGTCCGTGTGGATTCGGTCAAACCGCCGGTTCACATTGTCGGAACCGGTGCCTCGCCCGAATAGTCATAGAAACCCTTGCCGGTTTTTCGGCCGAGCCAGCCGGCCTCGACATATTTCACCAGCAGCGGCGCCGGGCGATATTTGGGGTCGCCAAAGTCATTTTGCAGGACACGCAGAATCTCCAGCAAGGTATCCAGCCCAATCAGATCGGCAAGCGTCAGCGGACCCATCGGATGGCCCAGACCCAGCTGAATGCCCCGATCAATATCTTCCATCGACGCGGTGCCTTCGCCCAGCGCAAAAAACGCCTCGTTGAGCATCGGTAAAAGGATCCGGTTGACCACAAAGCAAGGCGAATCCTTCGCAAGCACGGCCTGCTTGCCGACGGCCTTCGCGAAGTCACTGGCGGCGGCGACAGTCTGGTCACTGGTCGCGAGGCCGCGAATGACTTCGACCAGTCCCATCAGGGGGACAGGATTGAAAAAATGCACACCAATGAAGCGCGACGGGTCCTTGACCGACTGCGCGAGCCGGGTGATCGAAATCGACGAGGTATTGGACGCAAGGATCGCCTGGTGCCCCAGAACTTCCGAAGCGGCGGCAAAGATCTGACGTTTGATGTCCTCGCGCTCGGTCGCCGCCTCGATAATCATATCGGCGCTGGCCATGGGATCCAGCGCGCCGACTGTCTGAATGCGATTCAGCGCGGTTTCCGCGGCCTGCTGCTCGATTTTTTCCTTTTCGACAAGCCGCGCCAGTTGCCGGGCGATGCCTGCTTTTCCCTTTTCAGCAATCTCCTGATTCATGTCCGACAGAAAAACATGATAGCCCGCCTGTGCGGATACCTGCGCAATGCCTGCCCCCATCTGGCCCGAGCCTATGATACCGATCGATTTCACTACGCTTTCCTTCCTGATTCCCCATCGTTTCACAAGGCACTAGCGATTGTCGACCAAACTGGCTAGATTGCAAATATGCCCCCGATTGTTTCTGCCATATCTCTTCTGGTTCTGGCTGCCACAGCTGACGTCGGCCAGTCCTTGCCGCAACCGCCCGTCATGCCGACACCCGGCAAGATTGAAGTGTTCCGGGACTGGGCTGTGGGCTGTGACAATGGCCGCCAGTGCCGCGCCATTTCCTTCGCCGGAGAAAGCAGCAGCGGCTTTGCCGAATGGGGTGGCCCGATCAGTATCCTCCGAACTGCGGGGCAGGATGACATTTTGCGAGTGCGGGTACTGGTCAACAGCCAGGTCGATGAAATTGACCGCTATCAAATGCTGGTCGATGGGGAACTTGTCGACACCGGTCCGGTCGCAGATGGCGACTATCCAATCGAGATTGTCGGCGAAGATGCCAAAAAAGTCGCACTGGCCATCGCGCGTGGTCAGGAGCTGGTGGTCACGGATCCCAATGGAGAAACCCTGACAAAAGTCTCGCTGGCCGGATCGGCCGCTGCGCTCCGCTATATGGACCAGAGGCAGGAACGGGCCCGGACAAAGACGGCCCTCGTGGCAAAGGGATCACGCAATTTTGAACCGATGGACACACCGATCCCGGTTGTGCCCGTCGAACGCTGGTCCAAGTCCGAGCGGATCCCTGCGACGACGGAAATCGTCCGACTGGCAGAAAATTCTCCTTGCAAGGACGAACGCTTCGGGGTGGTCGAAGATCAGGCCTATCCGCTCGGTCAGAAAGACGGCCGGTATCGGGCGCTGGTTCTGATCGCCTGCGGCTCAGGGGCCTATAATTTATCCAGTTCGGCCTATATTGGCGAAATTGCCGGCCGGGAAGCCGATGGTGCGCGCTGGCGCTTCAGGCCGGCTGAATTTGACGTCCAGCCCGCCTGGGCCGGAGAGGGCAGGCCTGCGATGCTCGTCAATGCCGGCTGGGACGAAGAGGAGCAGTTGCTCGGCAGCTTCGCAAAGGGTCGCGGTCTCGGGGATTGCGGCAGCGCCGAAAGCTATGTCTGGGATGGCGAAAAATTCCGGTTGATTGAAGCCAGCAACATGCCGGAATGCCGTGGCGCTTACGAGTGGATCACGACGTGGCGGGCATCCTATCGCATGATCGAGACACTGGCCGGAGAAGATACACCTTCCGGTGAGTGACATCAGGGCGCGTGCTTGAACGGACGTGCTTCTGCGATAATGAGCGAAAAATAGTCGTCCCTGTCGCTCCAGTCCTGCACCGGTGTCCAGCCAGCCGCCCGCAGCATCAACCGTGCATCGCGCAAACCATATTTGTGGCTGTTCTCGATATGAATGCGCTGGCCTTCACTCATCCTGACATGATGACCCTCAACAGAAAAGGACACATCTGACCGGGCCTCGAGATAAATTTCTATCCGGGCATAGAGATCATTCCAGAGGGCAACATGGGCAAATTGACCAACCGGTATATCTGCATCCAGTTCATGGTTGATTCGATGCAGCAGGTTCAGCGAAAATTCTGCAGTAACACCAGCGCTGTCGTCATAGGCCGCAACCAGCATGTTCTTGTCCTTGATCCGGTCAAACCCGATCAGCAGATAGGCACCCTGCCCCAGTGTCTCGCGCATCGAACGCAATAGGTCCACCGATGTCCGGGCCACCATGTTGCCGATGGTCGAGCCGGGGAAAAAGCCAAGTTTGGCCAAATCCGATATCTCTGCCGGCAATTGCAGCGGGTGCATGAAATCGGCTTCAAGGGGATGAATCGGCAGGTCCGGGAATTGGTCTTGCAAATCCCGGGAGCTGGCATTCAGAAACTCCCCGGAAATATCGATCGGCACATAGGCCGAAGGCGCGACAGCTCTGAGCAGATGCGGGGTTTTGGTCGAGCTACCGGAACCGAATTCCACCACCGCCCGGCCGCGACCGGCAAGCGCAAGGACTTCACTGCTATAATTTTCGAGCAAGGCAGTTTCGGTGCGGGTGGGATAATATTCCGGCAATTCGGTAATCTGCTCGAACAGTTCCGAGCCGCGGCGGTCATATAGCCAGCGGGCCGGAATAGCGAAACGTTCCCCCGCGAAGCAGCTGATAATGTCTTTGCGGAAGCCGGCGTCGACGGCCGTTTTGATCATGTCCATGGCAGTGTCCGTCCTTGGCGGTTTGGGGGAACAGGGGGAATATGAGAGGTCTTTGGCGAGACGCAGGCCAGTGAACTGCCAGCGCTGATGCGGATAGAAGAAATTGCGGTAGCTCGGCCGGATGTGGCCCGGCGGTGTCGCCTGGCTGCCGCCGCGCAGGACGAACTGGCCGGACATGAACTTGCCATTATATTCGCCGACCGCGCCTTCTGCTGCCCGGAAGCCGGGATAGGGTCGGTAGGCACTGCCGGTCCATTCCCAGACTTCGCCTGATCCGGGCAAGCCGGATGATTGCGCTATGGTTTCCCACTCGGCCTCGGTCGGAAGGCGCGCGCCGGCCCAGCTGGCATAGGCGTCGGCTTCAAAAAGACTGATATGGCGGACCGGAGCAGACGGGACCATCGGCCGGTTTCCGCCCATGCCGAAGACATGCCAGTCATCATTGCCGGTCCGGCTCCAGTACAGGGGCGCTGCAATCTGTTCCGTCTGCACCCAGGTCCAGCCGTCCGACAGCCAGTGCCGCGGATCACGATAGCCGCCATCGGCAATAAATTCGCCCCATTCGGCGTTGGTCACGATACGATCCGCCATCGCAAAGGGGGTGAGCACAACCTGATGTCGTGGCCCCTCGCAGTCGAAGGCAAAGCCATCCCCGTCATGGCCGATTTCCTGCACGCCTTCCGGACCTGTGATCCAGTTCAGGGCACCGGTGTCGACAGTGTGCAAACTCTCCCCGGACGAGGACTGATAAGCCGGGAGCAACGGATTACAGGAAAAGAGATGGAGAATATCGGTCAGTAACAGCTCCTGATGCTGTTGCTCGTGATGCAGGCCCAGTTCCACCAGCTTGGCCAGTTCCCCGGAAAATTGCGGAATGGCTTTCTCCATCGCCTCATCCACATGCTTGCGATAGGAGCGGATTTCATCGAGCGAGGGCCGGGTGAGCATGCCGCGTCTCGACCGCGTGTGACGGGCACCTTCGGCCTCGTAATAGCTGTTGAACAGATAGGCGTAGCTCTCGTCGAAGCACCGATAGTCAGGCATGTTGTCCCGCAGCAGGAAGGTTTCAAAAAACCAGCTGGTATGCGCCAGATGCCATTTGGCCGGCGACGCGTCTTCCATCGACTGGACCG
>JBCBZY010000084.1:0-9649 GCA_039815115.1 Pseudomonadota bacterium
CGCTGCAAATGGCGGATTTCGACAGCCAGCCGTTCGACCGACGACGCGATAACTGCGAGCGTCGCAAAATACTGGGCGTGGCGATCGCGGGGAATGACCTGAGTCGAGACCGGTTCGACTTCCAGCCCCATTTTTTCGGCAACATGTGCTTCGACCTTGGGATCGATATTGGCGAACGTGCCCACCGCCCCCGAAATCGCGCAGGTGGCAATTTCCTTGCGCGCGTCGGCGAGCCGGTCTCGATTGCGTTCAAATTCCGCATAGGCCTGGGCCAGTTTCAGACCGAAGGTAACCGGTTCGCCGTGAATGCCGTGGCTACGGCCGATGGTCGGGGTCAGCTTGTGCTCAAAAGCGCGGGTCTTGATCGCGGCGAGCAGCTTGTCGATGTCCTCGAGCAGGATGTCTGTGGCCTTGGTCAACTGCACGGCTAGACAAGTGTCGAGAACATCGCTCGAAGTCATGCCCTGGTGCATGAACCGCGCTTCCTCCCCGACATTTTCCGCAACATTGGTCAGGAAGGCGATCACATCATGCTTCACTTCGCGTTCGATTTCGTCAATCCGCTCAACGTCGAACTTGCCTTTTGCCCAGATCGCTTCCGCTGCCTCTTTCGGCACCACACCCAGTTCCGCGAGAGCATCCGTCGCATGGGCCTCGATTTCGAACCAGATCTGGAATTTCGATTCTGGTTCCCAGATGGCAACCATGTCGGGACGGGAGTAGCGCGGAATCATTTTTTCTTTCCTTGAAATTCAAAAACCGGTTTAACCGGAATTATCAGCGGATCGGATTTGCGGCTCCGCTAGCAGCAACATGTTGAGTCGGCAATGCGTGCCGTGATCGACCGCTGCGGAAATGACAGGGAGATTGACATGCGTCTGGCAGTATTAACCGGCGGTGGCGACGTACCGGGACTCAATCCCTGTATCCGCTCGATCACCATGTCTGCCTGGCAGCGGGGCTGGGACGTTATCGGATTGCGACGTGGCTGGGAAGGCGTACTGGAAGTGGATGTTGACGATCCCTGGTCGCTCGAAAACAGCGCGATGGTGCTCGACAGGGACCGGGTGCGCGGGATTGACCGGCAGGGCGGCACGATATTGCACAGTTCGCGTTGCGACCCGCGCAATACACCGGAAGGTGACCAGACGGAAAAGGTGCTGGAAACACTGGATGCGCTCAAGGTCGATGCGCTGATCACCATGGGCGGTGATGGCACTTTGCGTTTCTCCGCGCATTTGGCCAGCCTTGGCCGCAACGTTATTTCCATTCCCAAGACGATGGACAATGATGTGCACGGCACGGACTATTGCATCGGTTTCTCGACCGCAGTGACCCGGTCGGTGGAAGCTATCAATGCCTTGCGCACGACAATGGCCAGCCATGAGCGCATCGGGGTGATCGAGCTGTTCGGACGGCGGTCCGGGGAGACAGCCCTGCTGTCCGGATTCCTGTCACAGGCCGACCGCACGGTTATTGCCGAGGTGCCGGCCGATATCGACGAGCTGCTGCCATTGCTGCTCAAGGACAAGGAGAGCAATCCCGAATCTTATGCCATTTGCGTGATTTCGGAAGGCGCAACTCTGGCGGGCAATGCTAATTTTGCCGACGAGATCAACAAGTCTGCGACCAATCGGGATGGTCTCAACATCGGCACACAACTGGCGCGGGAGATTGAGGCCCGGTCGGACGAACGCACGATTGTTCAGGAGCTGGCTTACCTGATGCGCGCCGGGGAGCCGGATGCCATGGACCGGATGGTCGGTTTTGCGTTCGGAGCGCTGGCGGTCCAGCTGATCGAGGAAAATCGCATGTCCAACATGGTCTGCCTGACCGACGGGAATTATGGCGCTGTGCCGATCGGAACGCTTCTGGAGGATACCAAGGGGGTGAATGTGTCCGGTCTCTATGACGCAAGTCAGTATCGGCCCAACCTCGTGCAGATCGAAAATATGCCTATGTTCCTGTACTAGGGCCATAATCCGTGTAACCTTCCTTCACAATCGGCGAACCAGTCGGTGAAGGAGGGGGACCATATGGCATCCGGTACCACAAATCTGCAGGAAGAACGGCTCTCACCATTTGTGCGGGTGACGCTGCGCATATGGGTCAAGACCTGGCGGTCGGTATTGGGGCTTATCAATCCGTTTTTCGATCTGATCGTGCGCTTCTTTATCGCCCAGGCGATTTTCCGGTCCGGTATCGTCAAGCTTTCCGATTGGGATACGGCGCTCAACCTGGCCCGGTTCGAATATCCGGTTTCCTGGATGGCCCCGGAGACGGCGGCTGTCGTGGGTGTGCTGATTGAAATTGTCGCCCCGGTCCTGCTGCTGGTTGGATTATTTGCGCGGGCCGCAGCGCTCTCGATGGCCCTGCTGCTGCTGATCAGCCAGATCGTCTATATCCCTGTCGATCTCAATCTCTGGTTGATCGCCATTTTGGGCTGGTATGTATGGCACGGTGCGGGCGGTTTTTCCTTTGACCGGGCACTGGCCGGTGGTCTCGGCCAAAGCGCGCTGCCGCTGGCCCGGCCGGTCATGCAGTTTTGCCGGTTTCTCACAACGACAGCCGCGCCCGCTTGGCTGCTAATGGTCCGTCTGTGGCTGGCGGCTGCAATTCTTGCGGGTGGCGGGGTGCTGGATCTTTCCGCCTTCGCGAGCTGGCTCCCGCTATCCGGCTTTGGCGGCATTCATCCGGTTCTGGCGATCGGGCTGGCGGTCATGCTGGTCACAGGTTTTCTGATCCCGCTGGTTGCCGTGCTTCTCACTCTCGTAATCAGCACGCTCGCCGTCATGGGCCTTCACCCCGATCTGTCACTATATCCGATGCTGCTCTTTGGTCTGTTGTTCCTGTTCGGCAGCGGTTTTCTGGCCGTCGACCGACTGATCCAGGGATGGCTCGAGGCCAACATCCTGTTCGATCGCAAATATGAAGATGTCCCGGCTCACTGGCCGCATATTGTGGTTGTCGGCGCCGGCTTTGGCGGACTGGCCTGCGTGAACAAGCTCAAGAACCTGCCGGTGCGGATCACGCTGATCGACCGCCATAATTACCATCTGTTTCAGCCGCTGCTTTATCAAATCGCCACAGCGGCGCTTTCTCCTGCCGACGTGGCCACGCCCATCCGCGGGATGTTCCGCAATGACGGCAACGTGCGCGTGATCCTTGGTGAAGTCAGCGCCGTGGACAGCGCAGCGCAGACGCTGACCTATGGCCGGAACAGTCTCGACTATGACTATCTGGTGCTGGCCACAGGTGCCTCGCACAGTTATTTCGGCAAGGATGAGTGGGCACCTTATGCACCGGGACTGAAAACCATCGAGGATGGCGTCTCTGTGCGGGCCCATGTCCTCCGGGCATTCGAGCGGGCCGAGTCCTCCAGTGACCCTGAGCGGATCAAGCGGCTGATGACCTTTGTCATCGTCGGGGCAGGGCCGACCGGTGTCGAACTGGCCGGTGCTATCGCCGAACTCGCCCATCAGGGACTGAAGGATGAATATCGCCGGATCGACCCGGCCAGCGCCCGGATCATATTGGTACAATCCGGCGAGCGCATACTGCCCGCCTTTCCGGAGGACCTGTCGGCGCATGCGGCCAGCTCACTGGAGAATCTCGGCGTCGAAATTCGCCTGAAGTCGCGCGTGACCAAAATCACGGCCGATCATGTCGAAATCGGCCAGGATATGGAAATCGCCACCGAAACCGTACTCTGGGCAGCAGGCGTGATTGCATCCCCTGCGGGCCAGTGGCTGGGTGCAGAAACCGATCGGGCAGGGCGGGTTGCCGTTGATCACCATCTCCGCGTTTCCGGGCATGAAAATGTCTTCGCCATTGGCGATACCGCTGGCAGCAGCGCCTGGGACGGGAATCCGGTACCGGGTCTGGCCCCTGCGGCCAAGCAGGCCGGTGCGCATGTCGCGAGCTATATCGAGAAAACGTTGCTCGACGAACGCGAGATTGCGCCCTTTGCATACAAGCATCAGGGCAGCCTGGCGACAATCGGCCGCAAGAGTGCGGTAGCGGATTTCGGTTTCATGAAGCTGCACGGTGCCCCGGCCTGGTGGCTCTGGGGCGCGGTGCATGTCGGCTTCCTGTCCGGCATGCGGAACCGGATTTCGGTTCTGGTGAACTGGATCTGGTCCTACTTCACTCTGCAATTGGGCATTCGCCTGATCACCGGGAAAGACAGCGGCGAGTAAATTTCCAAACCCGCTTCAGATCAGGCCTTTGGATCGCAGCGAAACGTGGCCCGATCGGCCGATAATGATGTGGTCATGCACTATGATACCCAGTTTTTCGCCGGCCATGCCGATATCGCGGGTGATGGCGATATCCTGCTGACTCGGCGTGGGATCGCCGCTCGGGTGGTTATGGACCAGGATGATCGCTGCTGACCCCAGTTCGAGCGCGCGCCTGAGTACTTCGCGCGGATAGATGACCGCTTCGTCGACAGAACCTTCGCTGACCAGCTCATCCCGGATCAGGCGGTTCTTTGTATCGAGATGCAGGATCCGAACCCGTTCCCTGTTCAGCAGTGCCATATCGGCTCGCAAATAATCGAGCAGCGCCGTCCAGCTTGCCAGCACTGGCTGCTTGCGGACGGGCTCCGACAGCATGCGAATGGCTGATATCCGCACCAGTTTCAGGGCCGCCAGCTGATTGCTGGTCAGGCCAGGCACCTGTTTGAGGAGCAGGGAACTGGCGGTTATCAGGCCGGCGAAACTTTCAAACTCGGACAACAGGCGCTGGGCCAGCTCATCTGCCCGGCTCCGCGGGGATGCGAGGCGCAGCAGGAAGGCCAGCAGCTGCTCGTCAGAAAGGCTCTCACCGAGATCATCGCGCAGCTTATGGCGCGATAGGCGGTGGCCGGATGTCGTCGATCCGCTGCGTTTGCCCTGTCTGACATGACGTGAGAACATATAGCGAACATAGGGGCAGTGAACCGGCAACGCAGCACAAATCTCCAGTTTCGCCGGATATGACCGTTTTTGTTCATTCGGGAATATTCCCGACAAATCCCTATTGTACATTGCAACTTAAGGAAGACTTCTGCATTTCTCGGGTCATGGAGGAGACACCTGAACCAGAACCGGTACGGCAACGTTCACGATTGAGCATTGTGCTGGGCGTGATCGGCGTGGTTTTAATCCTTGGTTTCACGATATTGTGGTTCAACCGCATTGATCTGGCGGACGATTATGCCCGATCAGAGATTGATCGACTGGGCGTTGAGGCCGAGTTCGAGATAGACAATATCGGGTTTGACAAGCAGGTCATTCGTAATCTGGTCCTCGGTGACCCGCACAATCCCGACCTGACGGCGGAGCTTGTCGAGATCGGGAATTCCGTGTCGACCGACGGAGCAGGCGTGAACTGGGTACGCGCCAGCGGCGTCAAGCTTTTCGCCAGATATGAAAATGGCAAGCTATCGTTGGGCGAACTCGAGAAATTCATGGATCCGGAGGATGACAGCCCACTGGCACTGCCCGACATCTGGCTCGGGCTGGACAGGGCGCAGATGCGCATCGACAGCGAATATGGCGTGCTTGGCCTGTCGCTCAATGGCGAGGGCAATTTGAAGGACGGGTTCAACGGACAACTGGCCGCGATCTCCCGGAGTTTGGATCTGGGGCCCTGTCTGATAACCGAACCAACGCTCTTCGCGGAAGTCTCAATCAGTCTGGGCGAGCCCCGGTTGCGGGGTCCCTTGCGGCTGCCTGACGTGCAATGTGCCGAGGCCGGATTTGCGGCGGAAAACATGGCGAGCCGGTTGAACCTCCGGTTGGGGAAGGATCTGGCGAGCTGGGAAGGCAGCCTCGGTACAATTGGCGGGCCACTGCGGCAGGCCGGAAATTCTGCGCAGGAAATCCAGTCGTCACTCGATTTCTCCGGCGACCTGAAACAGAGCAAAGGTGCGATCAACCTGACCGCCAGCGGTGTGACCATGCCCTTTGGCGGGGCAGACACAGCCCAACTGGAAGGCCTGTTTACTGCGGAATATGGCGGCGACAGGATCACTGCCAGTTTTCGAGGCGATCCCGAAATCCGCAATGCGCGGCTGTCGTCCGGGATCATGCGGAACATCGGGAATGGCGCCGGATCGCTGGACGGAACACCCGCTGGCCCGGTGGCCTTAGCGATTGCGGAAGCCATTGGCAGGGCAGGCAGGGCGATGGACCTTGGCGGCAGTGTCCGGTTTTCCCAGGACAGTCGCGGGACGCGTCTCACGCTCAACAGCCTGGATGTCCGGTCCCGATCAGGGGCGGAAATGACTCTGGATGATCCGCTCTTGCTGGATTTTGCACCAGACGGGCTCGCGATTCTGGCGGATGGAACGATCAGCCTGAGCGGAGGTGGTTTGCCAAATTCCCGCTTGACGCTGTTCGATGGCAGCGTTGCCGACGGATTTACAGGGCAGCTCCAGATGGCGTCCTTTGTGGCGCAAGATGCGAAGTTGACTATTCCGGAAATGCGGTTTTTTCCGACCGGAAATGGCGGAACAGCAGTTGATGGCCGGATCCTGCTTTCCGGACCGCTTGCGGATGGCCAGCTGACGGGGTTGCAGATACCCGTCAACGCGCGGATCGACCGTAACGGAAATTATGCCTTGTTCCGCTCTTGCGTGGATGTCCGCTTTGCCAGCCTCAAATTGTCGACCTTACAAGCCGGCCCGACAACCGCGCGGCTGTGCCCAGACGGAAGCAGCGCCATCGTCCGCAGCGGTCGTGCAGGGCCCGAGGTTGCTGCGCGCACGGATGGACTGGATTTGCGTGCCCGTGTGAGTGACAACCCGCTGACTGTCTCCGGGGGCCAGTTTGGTTATTCCACAAGCAGCGGTTTGAGCGCGCGCGAAGTCGCGATCCGGTTTGGCGCTCCGGGCAACGTGTCAGTGATGGAAATTGGAGAACTCACGGTCATTTTGGGTGAGGCGCTGACGGGGCAGATTTCTGGTGCAAGCGGGCAGGTTGCCAACGTGCCGCTGCTGCTGGAGAATATTGACGGGAACTGGTCCTATGATGCGGGTGCATTTACGGCTGACACAAGCTTGCGCGTCCGGGATGAAGAACAGGTCGAACGGTTTCGGCCGCTGATCAGTAACGATGCCAAAGTCACCTTCGCGAACGGCATGATCACGGCGCAGGGTATTTTGCGAGAGCCGGAAACACAGCGCGAAGTCACTACTATCGACATGCGACACTCGCTCGAAAACAGCACGGGTGTGGCGGTGCTCGACGTGGGCTGGCTGACCTTTGACGACGAGTTGCAACCGGAAATGCTGACACCACTGACCCTCGGCATCGTGGCCAATGTACAGGGTACGGTCACCGGTACCGGCCGGATCAACTGGGACCAGTCGGGTGATGGCGTCCGCAGTGTCGGAGAATTTGCTACCCGCGGGCTGGATCTCGCTGCGGCGTTCGGACCCGTGACGGGGCTAAAGGGCAATATCCGGTTTTCCGATTTGCTCGGGCTGGAAACCGAATCGGGACAAACGGTCCGGATGGCGGAGGTTAATCCCGGGGTGCCTGCCTTCAACGGCGTGCTCAGCTATCGTCTGCTGCCTGATCGCAAGATGGAGGTTGAAGGCGGGCAGTGGCCGTTCGCCGGCGGCATGCTCTATCTTGAACCGACCGTTTTTGATCTCGGCGAAGAAGCCGAGCGCCGACTGGAATTCACCGTGGTCGGCGTGGACGCCGCCCAGTTCCTGACCAAATTTGAATTCGAAAATCTCAGCGCGACCGGCATTTTCGATGGCAAGCTGCCGATGGTGTTTGATCAGGATGGCGGCCAGATCGTCGGCGGCTATCTCGAAGCGCGTCGGGGCGGCGGCACGCTGGCCTATATTGGCGAGCTGACCTACGAGGACATGGGTACGATGGCCAATTATGCCTTCAATGCGCTCAAATCGATCAAATATCGCAATCTCACCATCGGTATGGAAGGCGCTATTGATGGCGAGATCATCACCGAGGTAAAATTCGCCGGACTGCAGCAAGGGGACGATGCCAGTCGCAATTTCATCACCAAGCAGCTCGCGCAGATACCGATTGAGTTCAATGTGCGGATCCAGGCGCCCTTCATGCAGCTGATGAGCAGCGCGAAGGCCTTTTACGAGCCGGAAATCCTGGTCGGACAGAATTTGCCAGCCCTGCTGAGAGCACAGGAAGCACGGGCCAGAGCCGCCGCCAAGCAACTGGAAGATAATGATGAATAGCCCATTCAGGGACGGGAAAGCGGCAATGTTTTACAAGACAAGCCGATTGACGGATCGCGCGTATAATGCGATTCGCCGGAATATGAGGAGTTTCACCACCGGTTTGATCATGAGCGGGGCAATGGGCCTGACGGCCTGCGTGCAGGTTTCTGCACCTGACAAGCCAATTGTCATCAACCTCAACATCAATATCAAGCAGGAAGTGGTCTATCGCCTGGACGGCGATGCGAAGGATTTGATCAACGAGGAAGCGGATATTTTCTAATGTATGAGTTTATAAAGAAAAACAAAGCTTTGGCCGCTCTGGGCGGTCTGTCTCTTGTGGCTGTTGTCGCGGCACCAGTCATGGCGCAGCGTGACCCGGCCTATCAGGCGGCGCGGGCATCCGGTAAAATTGGCGAGAAACCGGACGGTTATCTGGGCTATGTGTCTGCACCATCTCCCGCGATCAAGGCGCTGGTCGAGGACCTCAACATCAAGCGCAAGGCGGCCTATACGCGCAAGGCGCAGGAAACCAATTCGACCGTGGAGCAATTTGCCTTCACCTCGGGTTGCAACCTGATCATGCGGACCGTGCCGGGCGAGAAATACCAGACCCCGACAGGTTCCTGGAATACGCGTGATGCGGGCAATCCTGTACGCGATTCCCGCTGCCCTTGATTTTCTGACCGCTAGCGCGGATCAAACTCGACGTGCAGCTCGGGCAGGTTTCTCAGAATGAAGCTCATTTCCGCTTGCGGTTCCGGCTTGCCGGCCGCGAGCCGGAAGTTCTTGCCGTGGCGCAATAGCGCCGTCCACCCCAATTGCAGTTCCTGACGCGAGAGCGGCGCGCCGATGCAGGCGTGAACGCCGGCACCGAACGCAAAATGCGCACCCGCTTTCTTGCGTTGCAAGTTGCACTGGTCCGCATCATCAAATTTCCGCTCATCCCGATTGGCGGAACCGTAGCGCAGAAAGACGATCTCTCCGGCCTCTAACTTGTAGTCCTCCACCTGTGTGTCTTGGGTGACCAGTCTCGGCAAACCCTGAACCGGCGCTTCCAGTCTCAGCGATTCCTCAATAAACACTGCGAGCGCTTTTGGATCCGATGCAATTTGCTGCTCGATTTCCGGATTACGACAGAGCAACAGCATCGCCCATCCAAATGCGCTGGTTGTGGTCTCATGCCCGGCAACGAGAAACTGACCGAGGATGCTCAGAATCTCGGCATGATTGAGGAGACGGTTTTCGTCTTCCAGCCGGGAATTGGCGAGAATGGAAATCATGTCTTCCGTCGGATGGCTGCGCCGTTCCTCGACCAAGCGGACAAGCAAATTTTGCAGATCGACGGCTGTCTGGGCGCGTTCGATCATCTGGTCTCCGGTCAGGGGTGTCAAACGCAACCCGCTGGCAGCAGCGGTGGCGCCGCGATTGAACATCGGCACATCCTCGTCC
>JBCBZY010000395.1:0-1770 GCA_039815115.1 Pseudomonadota bacterium
ATCAATAGGGCTGTCGATTGCAGTCCCGGGCATTTCCCGCACCATTCTGTTCGCCACTCTCCCATCCGGATCAGCCCGTCAAGAACCGCTCTCGTCAGTCCTTAGCGAGATGAAACAGCAGCACGGTTTCCGGAAAGGCTGTTGGCAGTTGCAGCCCCGCAGTCATCAGCGCCGCGCCGCTGAACACGGACCCGTTTCCGGTCAGATCCAGCTCCTCGACGATCGAGGGTGAAGTGATCGAACGCCAGTTTTCCGGCCATAGCAGCCGAACCCGGTAATCCAGACCAGACTCCAGACCCGATAATTGCAGTCGCGGCGGAAACCTCTCCGGCAGGCTTGTCATATAGGCCACCGACCACAGCGCCTCCCGACGGTCGCGCGCAACAACGCCGGTGACGTTCAATCCTCTCACGCTGTCGAGGCGGTGGAAATCGCCGTCTTGAAGGAGCTGGCGGTGCTGCTTGTAGAGCGCAATGCCTTTCGCCAGCTCTTCAAGGTCCGCTTGGGACTCGCTGAGCAGGTTCATCTCAACGCCCATATGTCCCATGATGGCGGTCCCGGCCCGCATCGCCATGGACAGTTTCCGTCCGGTGATGTGACAGCGGGCCGGACCGACATGCGCGCCAGTTACGCAAAGCGGCAAGAAATGGCTGGCACCCCGCTGGATCATCTGGCGATCGAGGGCGTCATTGCTGTCGGACGTCCAGACCCGGTCGATATGCGCGAGAATTCCGAAATCTGCCCGGCCGCCACCCGAAGAACAGCTTTCGATTTCCACATCGGGATGCGCCGCCCGGACCCGGTCGATCAGATCATAAAGCGCCTGCACCTGCGCAAAGGCTTTCGGCCGTCCATCCCGTCCACCCGGATGGTTTAGGTCCCGGTTCATGTCCCATTTGACATAACCGATATCGTGGTCGCGCAAGATCGCATCGATCCTGTCGAAAAGGTGATCGCACACTTCTCCGCGGGACAGGTCCAGGGCGAACTGGTTGCGGAACGGCACCTGTTCCACACCGTCAATCTGCAGCACCCAGTCCGGATGCGCGCGATAAAGGTCGCTGTCGGGATTGACCATTTCCGGCTCGAACCAGATACCCATTTCCATGCCAAGCCCGGCGACATGTTTGATCAGCGGCGTCAGGCCGTCCGGATAGACATCATCCGACACCACCCAGTCCCCCAGACCTGAACGGTCATTGCGCCGCGCTCCGAACCAGCCATCATCCAGAACAAACCGCTCGATCCCGATCTCGGCTGCCTTGCTGGCCATGGCCTTGAGCTGCTCCGGATCATGATCGAAGTAAACGGCTTCCCAGCTATTATAGTGAACGGGCCGCGGCTTGCTCCTGACGCTTTCGCGCAACCGATTGAACCGGACATGGTCATGAAACCGCTGACTGAGTCCGGTGAGTCCCCGGGCAGAATAACCGGCAATGACGGAAGGACTGGAAAATTCCTCTCCCGGTGCCAGAATGATCTCGCCGGGAAGCAGCAAGGCACCCGCCGAAGCCATGACATTGCCGCTGTTCCCGGTATCAACTCGCAGATGGTGGTTGCCGCTCCATGCCAGATGCACGCCGCAGGCTTCCCCGCTCTGCTCCTGCGTGTTCTCCTCGCACAATATCACGCCCGGGAAGCTGTCATGGGAAGTCCGTCCCCGCCGGTTTTCTCGCAGCCAGGACCCGGAGAACCGGCGCAAGCGCTCGGTCCGGAATTCCCCCGCCCAACGTCCGGAAAATCCGACTATATCCGAAAGATGCCGCGACA
>JBCBZY010000176.1:0-5947 GCA_039815115.1 Pseudomonadota bacterium
AGGTGTCGAGGACGTCTGGGTCGCGCGTCAGGGACACGCCTTCTCCGGCTTGCTGCTGTGCTGCGGCTTCGTCTTCGGCCACATAGATTTTCCCGTTATCGTCGAACCAGGCCGGAATCCGGTGCCCCCACCAGAGCTGCCGTGAAACACACCAGGGCTGGATATTTTCCATCCAGTTGAACCATGTCTTCTCCCAGCTTTTCGGGACAATCTCGATATCGCCTTCGCGCACCGCCTTGATCGCAGGCTGAGCGAGGGTTTCGGCGTCGACATACCATTGATCGGTCAGCCACGGTTCGATCACCACGCCGCCGCGGTCGCCAAAGGGCGTCGCGATGGTGCGCGGTTCGGCGTCGAGTGCGATCTCTTCGCCATCCTTGTTTTTGGTGACATGCGGGATCAGCAAGCCCAACTCCTTGAGCTGTTTGATCACCAGCTCGCGGGCACCGTCCACCCCGTCCAGCTTGAACCGGTGCAGCCCGACATATTCTTGCGGCACCAGACCATCCGCCGTCTGGCAGACATTGGCCTCGCCATCGAGCATGTTGAGCATGTCCGCCGGCGCAATACCGGCGCGTTTGCCGACTTCAAAGTCGTTGAAATCGTGACCGGGCGTGATCTTCACCGCTCCCGACCCCAGTTCAGGATCGGCATGTTCGTCGGCGACAATCTTGAACCGGCGCCCGGTAATCGGCTGCTCGATTTCCTTGCCGATCACACTTTTGTAGCGTTCATCAGACGGGTGCACGGCCACCGCCATGTCGGCCAGCATCGTCTCGGGCCGGGTGGTAGCAATCGCGATATGATCACGACCATCGTCCAGCGTCACGCCATCCGCCAGCGGATATCTGAAGTGCCAGAAGGACCCCTTCATATCGGTGGTCTCGACTTCGAGATCACTGATCGCGGTCTTCAACTTGGGATCCCAGTTGACCAGGCGCTTGTCGCGATAGATCAGGCCGTCCTTATAAAGATCGACAAATACCTTCAGAACGGCGGCATTCATGCCCTCGTCCATGGTGAAGCGCTCGTTGGACCAGTCCATCGAACAGCCCAGCCGCCGCAACTGCTTGGTGATCGCGCCGCCGGATTCCTCTTTCCACGCCCAGACTTTCTCGACAAATTCCTCGCGGGAGAAATCGGTGCGCTTTTGCTGGCGCTCGTTCAGCTGGCGCTCGACCACCATCTGCGTCGCGATTCCGGCATGGTCCATGCCGACGACCCATAGCGCATCCTTGCCCTTCAGCCGCTCGTGACGGATGATGATGTCCTGGAGCGTATTGTCCAGCGCATGCCCGATATGCAGGCTACCCGTGACATTGGGCGGCGGATTGACGATCGTATAAGGTTCCGCGTCACCACGTTCCGGGCGGAACTGGCCGGTTTTTTCCCAATGCTCGTACCAGCGGGTTTCGATGCCGGCGGGGTCGAAATTTTTGTCTAAGGTCATGGGGAGCCTTTGGCATTGGTTTTCGTGCGAGACAACCCGTCAATACCTCATTCGTCATTGCGAACGCAGTGAAGCAATCCAGAGCGTCACTTGTATCCTCACTGGATTGCCGCGTCGCTTCGCTCCTCGCAATGACGGCATATCAGTGCCCCAAAATCGCATCTATTTCGGCATTGGCCTTGGCGCGGAGTTGTCGCTTGCAGGCCTTGAACCCAGGCTGGGCGCTCATTTCCTTTGCCTTGTCGACGGACTTGTCGATGAGGTCATCCGCCATCACTGTTGCTTCCACCATACCGGCGCCGATCGCCTCATTGGGTGCGAGCAGCATGCTTGACAGCGCCAGTCGCCGCCGCCAGCTGGGTTCCAGCCAGTGATCCAGCACCGCTTGGGGAACCGGCGGAAAGGGGAGGCCGGCCTTGGCTTCGGGCAGGCCGATTTTGTAGTTTCCGGTGGCGGCATAGACCCAGTCCGCACACAGCATCATGATCCCGCCCGCGCCAATGGCATTGCCATTGACCGCCGCGACCAGCGCACAGGGCAGGCGGTGGAGGCCCGCGCAAAAGGCGTTGACTCCCGCCACCGCCCGTTTTTGTCCCGCGTCATCCAGCGCGGCTGCGACCTTGGTATCCATCCCGCAGGTGAAATGCTCGCCGGCACCAGTGAGCACCAAGCCCTGCTTTGGCGGATTTTTTGCCAGATCTTCCAGCAGCGCTGCGCCTTCTTCCAGCAGATCGGGGTTCAGCGTGTTGCGTTCGCCATTGGTCAGGGTGACAATGATCGTGCCATCACGATCTTCGGTAGTGAAATAGGTCATAACTCTCCTTTTTGTTATTGCGAGGAGCAGAGCGACGAAGCAATCCAGTGATGTCAGGCGACGCGCCGGATTGCGTCGCTACGCTCGCAATGACGGTTCTAATTTTCCGGTTTCGTCCATTTCGCCATCCAGTCAAACACATTGCGATGCCACTGGACGCTGTTCTTGCCCTTGAGCACCCAGTGATTTTCGTCCGGGAAGATCAGCAGCCGCGAGGGGATGTTCATTTCCTGCGCATAGGTGAAGGGCATCAGCGACTGGGTGTAGGGGATCCGGAAATCCTTCTCGCCATGGATGAACAGCGTCGGCGTTTTCCAGTTTTCGATATGGTTGACCGGGTTCCATTTCTCGGCATTGGGCCGCTCCCACCAGGGGCCGCCATGGTCCCACTGGTCGAACCACAATTCCTCGGTGCTGAAGGCAAAGCTGCGCAGGTCAAAAATACCGGCATGATTGATGATGCAGTCAAACTGATCCGGCCATTTGCCGGAGATCCAGTTCATCATATAGCCGCCATAGCTGGCACCCAAAGCACAGGAACGGCTGCCGTCAATCTGCCGGTCGAGCTTCAGTGCCGCAGCGTGACCCAGTTGCAGGTCAGTCAGCGGTTTCCCACCCCAGTCCTGATTGATCGAGTCCATGAATTCCTGCCCATATCCTGCACTGCCGTGAAAATCGATGGTGACCACGGCATAGCCCTGGGACGCCATCACCTTGGGATTCCAGCGGGAGGACCAGCTATTGCCGAAACTGCCCTGCGGTCCACCATGGACGAGGAACGCCATCGGCAGTTTCTCTTTGCTACCCGTGGGTTTGATGATCTGCCCCCAGACCTGCGCACCATCGGCACCCCTGAAATCAAACCGGCGGACCTCGACTTCGTCAATCTCGGCCAGTTCGTGTCCGTTGACATTGGTTAGCTGGCGCACCGTGCCGTCGGGCGCGCGCTGATACAGATCCGAAGGCGCCTGCAGACTGTTCAGCGTGTAGATGATCGATCCGTCTTCCAGAGGGATGACATTATTGGCATTGCCGCCCGCGGTTAGCCGCGTGACGTCTCCGCTTTCAAAATCGACCTGAAAGACCGGATGATCGAGTATGTCCTGCGCGGTGACATAAAGGCTCCTGCCATCCGGCGCCCAGGCAATCGACCCCACGGAGCGATCCCAGTCAGCGGTCAGAACGCGGTCTTCCGACCCGTCGGATTTCTCTCTCTTGCCCCGAACCTTGAGCACCAGCCGGTCGGACTCATAGCCCGGCCGCTCCATGGCGGCCCAGGCCAGCCACAGACCGTCGGGAGAGAATACCGGCATGGTATCAGTTGCCTTGTTGGCTTCGGTGAAGTTTTTCGTCCGCTGTCCGCTGGCCATCGTCCCGTAAATGTCGAGATTGGTCGATTTTGGCTCGTTGCGATCGGCAATGCGCATTGCGAAGAACACGCCTTCATCTTCCGGTGTCCAGGCAATTTCCTCACCACCGCCAAAGGGCTTGGACGGGCTGTCCCCGACCAGATCACCGTCCATCGCCGCGCCATCGCCCGATATTTTTCCTTCCATCAGATCAAAGGTGAAAATCCGGCTGTAATTGCCGGGCGTTTCCCAGCTGGACCAGTGGCGGACGAACAGTTCGTCATATTCCCGGCCGGCGCCCGGACCCGGTTTGGCGCGATTGCCATCCTCTGCGCAGCCGAATGTTTTGCAATCTCTGGCAATATCACCCCAGACAGCGATTTTCTTGCCGGACGGAGAAATGTGGAAGCCGGCGATATCTGCCATCAGGTCGCTGACTTGCTCCGGGTCGCCAACTGAGCCGTCAGGGCTGACCGACACCCGCCAGAGCTGCTCCTTGCCGCTGGCATCACTCAGATAATAGAGCGACCGACCATCCGGCGAGAAGGCCGGACTATGCTCGCTGGCATCTGCGCTGTCGGCAATGCGCTGCGGCGCTGCGTTCGCACCATTGAGGTCGAGCAGATACAGTCCGGTGCTGCGCTCATAACTTTCCGGCTCGGTTTCTGTCACCTGAAAAGCCGACCATTTCGCGTCTGGAGACACGGTCGGGGAGCCCATCCGGTTCAGGGTGGCCAG
Source organism: Pseudomonadota bacterium (assembly GCA_039815115.1). Classification (GTDB taxonomy): domain Bacteria; phylum Pseudomonadota; class Alphaproteobacteria; order Sphingomonadales; family Sphingomonadaceae; genus Parasphingorhabdus. The sequence continues at coordinate 4,352 of JBCBZY010000176.1, forward strand.
ATCTTCTGCGGTCATCGGCCGTGCAGAGACGACAGAGGCGGAAAGAAGCGTACCTGTCAGCAACAGGAACGCCAGTGAAGCAGAGATTTTTCTTTTCATCGGTCAGGTTTAGCATGGCCTTCCGGCAGATCAATCAGCGAGATCAAACTGTCGGCAAAACCCGGGAACGAAATTTCTCTATTTCTGGCTGATCCGGCGGATTTCTTCCGCCACCATTTCTTCCACCAGTTGTGGCAGATTGTCGTTGAGCCATTGTTCCAGCATCGGCCGCATCATGTCCCGGGTCAGGTCTTCCAATGAAGTGCCGTTGACCGGTTCGACCGGCGCCGGACTGCTGGCATTTTCCATTGCCACAAGGGCAGAAAGCGACTGGCGCATGGAATCCAGTTTCTGGTCATCGATCAGGCGTGCCTTTTTCCGGCGATCACCAAAAACGCCGCGGGCGGAAGAAGGTGTGGCGGCCTCAGGCGCATCCGTGACTTCGTTGGTCAGTTCGAGGATTTCTTCTTCTTCATCCGGGTCCGCGGTGTCTTCCGCAGGGGCCTCTGCTTCCGCCGCCGTTCGCTCAGTATCCCGCTCGCGCGCCGGTGCTGCACTTTCCTGCGCCTGCGGACGATCCATTTCGATCGCCTTGTCTTCCGCGATGATGCGTTTGATCGAGGAGAGAATTTCCTCCATCGACGATTCCTTGTTTTGCTCTGTCATCTCGCAGAAACTCCCCCGATACAGATATCAAAAACCCCGGTTCAGCGCAGGTCTTTAGACCATTAACCATGTTTGAGGCAACCGGGACAATGCTGTTTTGCGCCCTATTCGGGTTCAACACTCTCCGGCAGCGGTTCGATATCCGCAGTTTGGGCGGGCGTATCGGTTGTTCTCGTCGCTTTTGGCTTGGGATTGGGATCGCTATGGAAGTCGTAGAAGATATTCTTCACCCGCTTGTAATTGACTTCCGGATCATAAAGCGGGCCACCCTCGAGGCCAAGATCGCGGGCTTCTGCCCGGCCCATCGCTGCAAGCAGCGCAAAGCCGGCCACATAACTGTTGCGGCGAGCGGTCACCAGATTGACCTGTGCGTTGAGCAATTCCTGTTCCGCGTTCAGAATGTCCAGGATGGTGCGGTTTCCGACACTGTTTTCTGCGCGGACGCCTTCCAGCGAAAGGGCGCTTGCAGCAACTGCGCGTTCGGAAGACTGAATCACCCGCTCTGACGCACGCCAGCTGGAATAGGCGGCTCTGGTCTGGGCGATGATATTGCGCTCGACCGCAATTTCCTGTTCGTAGCTCTGTCCGGACCGGGCCTGGGCCTGACGGATCTGAGCTGCTGGTCGTCCGCCCTGGTATATGGGAATTGTCGCCCGGACACCGACTTCCGCCGTCGACTGTTCCTGGACGAAATTGGTATTGGCGATATTGCCGCCAAGCGTGTCGAAGAAATTTACATAGCTGCCTTGCGCAAACGTCGTAATTCTGGGTTTGGTTGCCGCACGGGCAGTTTTGATATCATATTCGGCTGCGGCGCTGCGTTCCTTCGCCGCCAGTAAATCCGGATTATATTGCAGCGCAAATTCCACCGCCTCGTCGGGATTATCCGGG
>JBCBZY010000150.1:0-6699 GCA_039815115.1 Pseudomonadota bacterium
ACCCCCTTGTTGCTGACGATCAGACCAATGGAGTGGCTAAGGTCCATTTGCCGGCGGCGCTTGTCATTGGCCGCAATATAGGGGGTTTGCTGATTGGTATAGATCAGGCGATAGCCGCCGAGGGTCAGCCCCTGTTTGGGCGCTTCGATACTGGTGGCATAGACCCGGTCGCGGACAAAACCTTCCCAGTCCCAGGGCTGTATTTCCTGCAAAGCGGCAATGACGTCTGCTTCGGTATAGGTGACAACGCCATAGTCGCCGTTGCGGCCCTTGAAGAATTTGCGCGCGAAATCATCCATGGTTTTGCTGCCGCCGGATTCACGGCGGATAATCCCGTCGGCTTCCAGCCAGATCAGCAGGCCTTCATTATAATAGTCTTCCGCCCGCTGCCAGCTGGCCCAGGGCTTGGGTTTCCGGGCGGCAATGATCGGATCATGGGTCGTGTCGATCAACGGCCGCCAGTTGCGCCCGACCCGCAAATCCATATTGGCAGCAATCGCAGCAAAGGCATCGAGCGTGTCCTGTTTCGAATACATGCCGGACCGCGCGCCCAGGACATAGCCCCAGAACTGGGTCTGGCCCTCATAGATCCAGAGCAGACTGTCGCGCATGGGCTGCCGAAAATCCGGCGTCCACATGGCGGCTGGCCGGCGGTATTTCCCGTTCCAGCTGTGAACTACTTCATGCGGCAGCAAATTGCGGCGCCCCGGCCCCTTGTCCCATTCGGTAAAATACTCGCGATTCACCGCATTTTCCGACGAGCGGTGGTGCTCGATGCCAATGCCGCCCATTTCCTCTGTGAGCGCGAGCAGGAAATCATAGCGGTCATAGGGACGGCTGCCGAACAGGGCGACGGCTTCGCGCACCAATTTGGTATGAGCCGCGAGATGGGATTTTCTCGGCCGCAGAAATTTCCCGGCATCCGCCACGACATTGAGATGGGTCCGGCGGGTCAGCCGGTAGGAGCGAAAATGAGCGCCCGCAAATACCGGACTGTCCACCAGCGTGTCATAATCGGTCGGCTGATAGACGACATAGTCCGCTTCTTTTTCGCGGGTCGGGCGCAGGGCGCTGGCAGATTGCCACCCGGCCGGATATTTCGCTCGTGCCTGCACAGCGATCTGGCGGACATAGTGGCCGGCAGGGTAGAGCGAGACCTGATGCCAGCGCAGATTGAGCATCGCCGGCGCCATCACGATCCGGCCATGGCTGGGGCTGGTTGCGGAGACGAACTGGAACTTGGCCGTGATTTCGGACACGCCTTCCGGCACGGTGACGTGAAAGGCATGGACATCGACATCGTCGCGAATCCACTCGAGGCGCTGGTCACCCGCTGAAAATTCGAGCCCGGCCAGTTTTTCGATTTCCCCGCGCGGCGCGTGGTTTCCGGGAAGCCATTCGGGGTAAAGCAATGTCAGACGACCCGCCTTTGCGACAGGAATGATCTGCTCCACCCGAAAAATGCCCTGCTTGTTATCAGTCGCGTCGACGGTCAGCTGCATCATGCCCGGATAAGGTAAATCCTGCGGCGCAGGGATGGTCGAATCCGCCGGGGTCCAGACGGGTTTGCTGAGATTGTCCGGCATCGCGGATTCGGCATGAGCCGGATCAGGACCAGCAACAGAAGACAGGAAGAGCAGGCCCGCGGCAAGGCCCAGAGTTGCGATCACGCGCATATGCAGACAATCCCCTGATAACATGCGGCCCCCGGATGGAGCGTAACAATTATGAATGGCGGTTTTTGGCCGCTTCGTCCAGAGTGATGCGACAAAATATGCCCACTTCCGCTTTTGTCATTGAGCCGCTAAAGCGCCCGGAGGACAAAGGATATTATGGCAAAAGTGCAAACTCCGCAGCCGGTGCGCGGCACCCAGGACATATTTGGCGAAGACCAGGAACGGTTTCGTCATGTTGTCGATACGTTCGAGCGCGTGCGGCGGCTTTATGGATTCAAGGGTGTCGAAATGCCGGTCTTCGAGCCGACCGCGGTGTTCGCCCGGTCGCTGGGAGAAACCACTGACGTGGTCTCCAAGGAAATGTACAGCTTCGAGGATCGCGGCGGCGACAGCCTGACCCTGCGCCCGGAATTCACGGCCGGGATCTCACGCGCTTTTCTGACCAATGGCTGGCAGCAGCATGTCCCGCTGAAACTGTCGACCCATGGTCCGCTATTCCGTTACGAGCGCCCGCAAAAGGGCCGCTACCGCCAGTTTCATCAGCTCGATGCCGAGATTATCGGGGCCAGCGAAGCGGCCGCGGATGTCGAACTGCTCTGCTTTGCCGATCAGCTGCACAAGGAGCTGGGCATTGCCGATGGCGTGACATTGCAGCTCAACACATTAGGTGATGCGGAGAGTCGGGACGCCTGGCGCGATGCGCTGGTCGCACATTTCCAGGCGCACAGGGCAGAGCTGTCCGAAGACAGTCAGGACCGGCTGGAACGCAATCCGCTGCGCATTCTCGACAGCAAGGAGCGGCAGGACCGCCCGATTGCCGACAGCGCGCCGGATATTGATGCCTATCTGTCTGACGAGGCGAAGGAATTTTTCGCGCAGGTCACCGAGGGCCTCGATGCCTGCGAAGTCCAGTGGGAACGCAACAGCCGTCTGGTCCGCGGACTGGATTACTATCGCCACACGGCATTTGAATTTGTGACGGACCGGTTGGGCGCACAGGGGACGGTGCTGGCTGGTGGGCGCTATGATGGCCTGATCGAGGCACTGGGCGGCAATACGATGCCAGCGGTTGGATGGGCGGCCGGGATTGAACGACTGGCGATGCTGGTTGAGGGTTTGGAAACTTCAAGACCAGATGTCGCGATGATTCCATTGGGTGAAAAAGCAAGTCTGAAGGCCGCTGAAATTGCGGTTGAGCTACGCCGATCGGGAACCTCCTGCGAAATGGCCTATAAAGGCAATATGAAAAAGCGGATGCAGAAAGCCAATGCACTCGGCGCTCGCCTAGTGGTGATTCTGGGTGAAGATGAGCTGGACAAAAGAGAAGTCAGCGTAAAAAATTTGCGAAGGGGTGATCAGCAATCGATCAGCTTCGATCTCTTGATTCCGGATTTGCATTTGTTGATCGAACAAGATGAATTGGAAGAGACCGCTGAACGGATCAAGGCCGATGGAGGATTTACGGGCAATGAAGAGGCCAGAAAATTTTGATCTGTCCCTCGCTATCTCGTCATTCCCGCGAAAGCGGGAATCCAGTTCCATCGCTTGGCTCCCTAGGTTTCACGCGAAGACGCAAAGGCGCCAAGGGGATTGGCGGCATCTTTGCGCCTTTGCGTCTTCGCGTGAGAAACGGGAAATGGATCCCCGCTTTCGCGGGGATGACGGAAGTGAGTGTTGCGGGAATGACGGGCATGGGTATCGCGGGAATGACGGGGGTAGGTGTGTTGTGATGAACCCCTATTCCTCCCTGCTCCTGCGTTACCCTGAACTCGTTTACCTTCGGTGGCCTGCCGGCTCAGGGCCCATTTGTCCGATTCCACGGGCGTTTACCGGCGCAGCATGGACGCTGGAACAGGTTCGGCACTTCCTCTTCGTGCCTTCGCGTCTTCGCGTGAGTCAATGGAAATGGATTCCCGCTTTCGCGGGGATGACGGGTACGAAGGGTATGACGGGTATGACGAGTGCAGGTGGCTGGGCATGACCACCATCACCCCTGAACGCATTGCCCAGATCGAGGCGCGGTTTGCGGAGTTGCAGGCGATGATGGCCTCGGGGGAACTCGACGGCGACAGGTTCGTCGAAATCTCGAAGGAATATGCGGAGATCGAACCGGTGGCCGAGGCTGCGGCGACAGTTCAAAGCCTGCGCGACGAACAGGTCGGGCTGGACGAGATGCTGGCTGGTGATGATGCCGAAATGAAGGCGATGGCGGCGGATGAAGTGGATGGCGTGAAAAAAGCGCTGGAAGAGGCGGAGCATGCGCTGGCGCTGAAATTGCTGCCGCGCGATTCGGCCGATGACCGGCCCGCCATGCTCGAAATCCGCGCGGGCACGGGCGGTGACGAGGCGGCCTTGTTCGCTGGCGATCTCTATCGCATGTACACGCGCTATGCCGAACTGCAGGGCTGGAAAGTCGAGATGATCTCGGCCAATTCTTCCGAAGTCGGGGGGTTCAAGGAAGTTGTCGCCAATATCAGCGGCAAGGGCGTGTTCGCGAAATTCAAGTTTGAATCCGGCGTGCACCGGGTTCAGCGTGTCCCGGAAACCGAAAGCGGTGGACGCATCCATACCTCGGCTGCGACAGTCGCGATCCTGCCGGAGCCGGAAGAGGTCGATATTGACATCCACACTGAAGATCTGCGCATCGATACCTATCGGGCCAGCGGCGCGGGCGGACAGCATGTCAACAAGACCGACAGCGCAATTCGCATCACTCATTTGCCGACAGGGCTTGTGGTGCAATGCCAGGATGGCAAGTCCCAGCACAAGAACAAGGCGCAGGCGCTGAAGGTTCTGGGTGCTCGGCTGTATGAGCGCGAGCGTGATCTGGTTGCGGGCGAAGAAGCCGAGGCGCGCAAGTCGATGGTCGGCTCCGGCGACCGTTCGGAGCGGATCCGCACCTATAACTATCCGCAGGGCCGCGTCACGGATCACCGGATCAACCTGACCCTCCACAAGCTGCCGGAAATCATTGAGGGCGGCGCGCTGGGGGATCTGATCGACGCCCTGATCGCCGAGGATGAAGCCAGCCGGCTCGCCAATCTGGATGGCTAACGCCGCGTCCGGGTTGCGTGCAGCAGCCCATGCGCTGCAGGACCTGTCCGATACGCCGCGGCTCGACGCGGAAATGCTAATGGCCCATGCGCTCGGGATTACGCGGGATCAACTGCTGCTCCAACTTCCCGGGCTGGAAGAACCGGACAGCTTTAGCGCCTTGCTCGAACGAAGGGTTGCGCGGGAGCCGGTGGCGCATATCATTGGCGAAAAGGAATTCTGGGGTCTGCCATTTCAGGTATCCGGCGATGTCCTGATACCGCGGCCGGACAGCGAACTGCTGATCGAACAGGCGCTCCGTATCCATGCAAATCATGCGCCATCGCAAATTCTGGACCTCGGCACCGGCAGCGGTGCGCTATTGCTCGCTGCCCTGTCGGAATTTCGCGATGCGCGCGGTGTTGGTGTTGATGCGAGCAAAGCTGCACTCAGCGTGGCGCAAAGCAATGCCGATCATCTGGGGATTTCCGATCGGACGCAGTTCCAGCTGCTCGACTGGTCCAACTCCGGCTGGCAGGATCTGCTGGCGGGACCATTTGACCTGATCCTCGCCAATCCGCCCTATGTTTCGACCGAAGCAGAATTATCGCCGGAAGTTCGCGATCATGAGCCGCCGGGGGCACTGTTTGCCGGAACGGAAGGACTTGATGACTATCGGATTCTCCTGCCTGACTTGGATAATCTGCTAGGTTCCGGTGGTCACATATTGCTGGAAATCGGCTTTGACCAGGCCGCCAAACTGTCACAACTCGCTGAATCACTTGGTTTTTCGACAGAGTGCCATCAGGATCTCGGCGGGAATGACCGTCTGTTGATCCTGACTCGCGCCACCAGCTGACAAAATTTGCTTGGAATTGCCAATTGAAGCGGCTAAGCATGATGGAGGCCCAGATGATTTCTGGCACATTCCCAAAATCTCTGGCCCGCTCCCATATTGATAATCTTGCTGATGTCCGGCAAAATTTGTCTCTCCATGGGTGGCTGCGGAGCATGTGTTTCGCAGCGGGGAATCCTCATGTCGCGGACCAGGATTAGGAAGACCGAGTATTTTAACGGTAAGAGGACACCCAGATTTTGATGAATAATCGTCAGGCTGGCCGCCGTCGTGGCCGGAACAACAACAGTAACCGCAACAATAATCGGGGCGGTGGCGGAATCGACCGGGAAAACCGGATCGACAACCGGGCGCGCGGCAACGCAGCGCAGATGCTCGACAAATACAAGAAGATGGCACAGGACGCCCAGGTCAATGGCGATCGCGTCAACGCCGAATATTATCATCAGTTTGCCGACCATTATTTCCGCGTCAATGCGGATAGCCAGGCGCGCCGCGAAGAACAGCGTCAGGCCCGCGAAGAGGCACGCGGCAATAGTGCGGATCGCAATGAGGCTGGCGACGAGGGTGAGCAGGAACGCCGCCCGTCCCGCGGCCGTCAGCAACGCGACAACCGCAAGCAGGATGGCCAAAAACCAGCAGGTCAAGAACAGGACGCTGCGGTCTCCGAGGATTTGGCCGAAGAGAAAAAACCGGTTCGCAGCCGTCGGCCACGCAAGGCTGCCAATGGTGACGCGTCAGAAGGCAATGGCGAAGCCAACGGGCTCGATGCCAGTGCCTTGCCGCCCGCAATATCCGTAGGCAGCGATGATTCAGACGCTGGCGAAGCAGTCGACGAAAAACCGGCCGAAAAACCGGTGCGCAAGCGCCGGACGGTGAAGCCCAAGGCGGAAGAGGGCGACGCTGCCTGAATAGACTGTCAGGCGTCTATTGCAGCGCCTTTTGCAGCCAGTCCGGCAGTTCCAGGTCTGCCAGATCATCAATCCGGCGATGCTCGACCGACAGGCCGAGTTCCGGCCAGGCCTTGCGCTGCCGCTTTGCGTCCGCCTGATCCAGCGGGACCACGACAATCCGGCGGTTGATCTTCTGACGATAGTTCATCCGCGCGGTATTTTCCTGCCCGACATAGCAGCC
>JBCBZY010000322.1:0-3192 GCA_039815115.1 Pseudomonadota bacterium
ACACCGCTGCGCCGGTTAATATCGCCCTCGCGCAGCCAGTGGCCCATGATCGATGTCAGCGACAGGTTGAGATATTCGGTGATATTGCCACCGCCTGCCATATTGGGGCCGGTGCCGACACTGATGCTGCCCTTTTTCCAGCTGCCATACATGCGCGCGGCCTGGACAATCTCGTCCGCCGTCACATCGGCGCGCTGGGCGGCCAGGGCAGGGTCGAACGGCGCAGTGGCTTTTTTGAGGGCTTCAAAACCATCGACATCATTGGCGACGAAATCTTTGTCGTAGAGACCTTCCTCGATCACCACCTTGGCAATGGCGCCGAGGATGATCGGATCTTCACCAGGGCGGCATTGCAAATGGAGGTCAGCCTGGCGCGCGCTGTCCGTTTTGCGCGGATCGATGACGATCAGCTGCATCCCACGCTTCTTGGCATCATGCAGTTTTTTCGCCGGATTCATGCCGAGGCCGCCGTTCATCGATACAATCGGATTGGTGCCTACCAGCATCAACCCGTCCCAGTCGCCGACACGCGGTGCCCCCGCGAGCCACGGGCCGACCAGCGCCCGGGCAATGCCTTTGCCCGGCTGGTCAATGGTGACGCTGTCGTAAACGGACGTTGACCCAATTGCATCCATCAGCGCGAGGATGAACGCATGGCCGTTGAGATTATTATAGCCGAACGTGCCGACATAAGAGGCGACGCTGTCCGGACCATGTTCAGCGACAATCGCTTCGATGCGCTCCGCTATTTCTTCGGCGGCGGTGCGCCAGTGGATCGCTTCCTTCTGGCCGTGTTTCATGCCTTTGTAACTGGTCAGCAAGCGGGTATCGAAGCTGTGATAATTGGCAAGCTGACGCCCCTTGATACAGCTATAGCCTTCAAATTCGGGATTATCCTTGTCGCCATGGGTCTTGACCGGAACACCATCTTCAAAATCGACAATCAGGCCGCAATGGGCATGACAGGCCCTGCACATCACATGTTTCTGTTCAATTGCCATCATCGCTCTCCTGACTGATATTTCAGACCATTGCTTTTTCAAATTTAATCGTTCAATTAATCAGCAATGATTCCAAAAATAGGGCATAGCGGTGCGTGCTACCACTGACCCTATTGATAAGATAATCTCAGGAGCAAAGCCCAATGGCCAATACGCCCAACAAGCCCGATGCAGCCGATTTAAAGGAATATAGCGAAGCCGCCGATGCGTGGTTCAAAGAGAATGCCGTTCGTGACCCCGGTTTCATGTTGCCGTTGACCTTCATGGAGGTGTCTACAGACGAGCAATTTGATTTCCTGCGCGAGTGGCAGCGCAAGGTTTATGAAGCGGGCTATCTTGGCGCGGCTTGGCCAAAAGAATATGGCGGCGGCGGCCTGCACACGGATTTCCAGCGCGCGGCGACCCGGGCGATGAAGAAATATGATGCGCCGATCATGCTCAACGCCATCGGCAATGGCTGGGCCGGACCGCTCATCCTCGACCTTGGGTCGGAAGAGCAGAAGCAGAAATATATCAAGGGCATGCTCAATGCCGAGGATATCTGGTGTCAGGGCTTTTCCGAACCGGAACATGGCAGCGACCTTGGCAATGCGCAGTTGAAAGCAGTCAGGGACAGCGATGACTATGTCCTCAACGGTTCGAAAATCTGGACCTCGCTCGGCGACCGGGCGAAATATATGATCCTGCTCGCGCGGACCGATTTTGAAGCGGAAAACAAGTATAAGGGCCTCAGCTTCTTCCTCAATCCGATGAAGATTGACGGGATCAGCACCAGCCGGATCAAAAAGCTGACCGGCGAATATGGTTTTGTGCAGACCTTTTTCACCGACGCGCGGATTTCGGCTGACTGCCTGTTTGGCGGTGAAGGCAATGGCTGGTCGATGGCGATGAAGACGCTGGAATATGAGCGCGGGGCGAAGGTGAAGCCGGTGGGCGGCTATTTCGTCAAGGAACTGGATGTGATGCAGATTGTGGAGCTGGCGAAAAATTCGGTGCGGGGTGGCAAGCCCTTGCTTGATGATCCGGTGATGCGCGACAAGATGACGCAATATATGATCGATATTCAGGCGCTGAATCTCAACAATACCCGCCGCCGGATGCCGCAATTGATGCAGGACAAGCCGATGGGATTGCCGCTTATGAACAAGCTGGCGCGGACCGAGTTGATCCGCGAGCTGACCGAATTTTCACTGGGCTTTCAGGGGACGAAGGCGGGCTATTATGTCGGCGATGAAAATGCGATCGACGATGGCTATTGGCACCGCAGCTATCTCAACAGCTTCTCCGCAACAATTGGTGGCGGAACGTCGGAAATTCAGCGCAACATTGTCGCCGAGCATGCCCTTGGTCTGCCAAAGACACGCTAAGCCTAAACACGACAGATCAGGATAGTTAAATGAACAATCTAGGCGATATCGGCACGACCGAAGAGCAAATTGAATTGATGGATGTGGCAACCAACTTTTGCCGCGACAAATCCCCTATTGAGAAGGTCCGGACGCTGATGGAGGACGATCTGGGCTATGACCCGGATGTCTGGAGAGAAATTGGTGAACTGGGTTGGCTGGCCATAGCCATTCCCGAAGCACATGACGGCGTTGGCCTGTCCATGGCGGAAGTGGTTCCCATTGCCGAGCAAATGGGACGCAATCTTCTGAGCACGCCTTTTGGTTCGACGACAATGGCGGCGCAGGCCCTGCTTGCTGGCGGCAGCGAAGCGCAGCAAGCCGCCTGGTTGCCGAAAATTGCTGCGGGTACGGCGGCAACGCTGGCCCTTCGGGAAGACCATGGTGACTGGGATCTCGGTCATGTTGCCAGCACCGGCAAAGAAACTGCAGATGGCATTGCGTTGTCCGGTAAGAAGCAATTGGTGCGCTGGGCCGACAGTGCAGAACTGATCATCACTTCAATAGAGGTGGACGGGAATGTCCGTTTTGCAATGATCGAACGCAGCGCATTGCCGGATGGGGCATTGCGGCGCGAGGCGATTATCGACGAAACCGCGCGCAGTTTTGAACTGACCCTCGATGGCGTAACGGTAGCGGCTGATGCCCTTTTTGATGGCAACCGGACACGTGAAACGATTGAAAAGATTGAACTCGCAGCGGGGCTGATTCATGCGGCCGAGATGACGGGCGGGTCGCAGGCGGTAATCGATTATAAGCTCGAATATCTCAAGACACGCAAGCAG
>JBCBZY010000343.1:0-2915 GCA_039815115.1 Pseudomonadota bacterium
GCCTGCAAGCTGCGCAAAAGAAAAGGGGCGAGCCTTGCGGACCCGCCCCCTTTTTCGAACGATTGGAACTGCACCTATTTCTTGCGCAGATCTTCCAGCGTCTTGGCCGCAGCGTCGCGTCCGCCCAGACCGAAAGCCAGGGCGCCGGCAACTGCAATGGCGGCGACGATGGCGGTAAAGGCCGTCTGCACGATTTCTTCACCAACACCCATGAACTGGAGGCCCATGAAAGCGAAGAGCAGCAGCGCCGCATAGCGCACTACGGATGCAGCCAGAGCATTTTCGCCCATCAGCCTCGCCAGCATGTTGGCGATGAAGAAGCCCAGTGCGATGACTACGCCACCGAAGATGACGCGACCACCGAGGTCGAGAACATTATCGAGAATGCTGGTCAGCTCTGGGAAGTTGAGCAAACGCGTGGCGGCGATCGCAGCGAAGAGCATGATCGCAATCATCACGATTTTCGAGACCAGCGACGACACATTGCTGCCTTCTGGCAATATGCCCAGCGCACCGACGGAGCGGTCGACACCAAGACCCGGCAGCAATTCTTCCACCAGCCCGGCGACCCAGCGCGCGATGATATAGGCAACGCCCAAAACCAGAGCCGCGCCGATGATCAGCGGTATGGCGCTGAGAATGGTTTCCAGCAAGGTGACTGCCGGACCGCTGATCGCGGAAATCTGCAGTGCCTGAAGCGCCGCGATCGAAACCGGAACGATGATCAGAACATAGACAATTGTACCGATCGTATTGCTGATCGCGGAATTACCGGTCACCTGCTCGGCACCGGCGCGATTGGCCCATTTGTCGAGATTGATCGTCTGCATGAACGTAACCACCAGATCTTTGACGATCTTGGCCACAATCGAGCCGATAAAGAAGATGATCCCGGCTCCGACGATATTGGGAATGAAGCCCATCACCGTATCCAGAAGCTGCTGCAATGGTTGGGTAACGGCATCAAGCTCGAAGACCGTCAAAATGGCGATCCAGCCGAACAGCCAGATCAGCAGGCTGACAATCCGGCCCAGCGACATCCCGATCGACTCGCCACTTCCTCCGACATCACGCTGGAGGAAGGAAATATTGTCTATCAATTTTGCAAAAGCCCATTTGCTGCCTCTTGCGACTGCCCATGTGACGAGCCAGATCAGCACAGCATAGAGGATCTTCAGACCCCAGTCGCTGGCCACGTCCATATCGAGCACATAATTGCCCAACCGTAGTCCATCCATTTTCATTCCCCTTGTGAATTCAGTTTCAATGGCAAGGGTTTACCATGAAAAGCGCTTAATAGACAGGCGAGAGTCTCTCCCGGTCGGGGTCAAAATGTAATCAGGTGTATCCGCGAAAGGATGTTTTACATTTCCAGAACGACGCGGCCGATGGCTTCACGTCTTTCCAGTATTCTGAGCGCTTCCGCTGCGTCATCCAGGGAGAATCGGTGCGAAATATGCGGCTTCATCACGCCTTGTTCTGCCAGCTCCTGCATGGCTGTAGCATTGCGCTTAGCCAGATCCGGGTCGCGGCGCGCGCTTTCGCCTGCACGCAGGCCGATCAGGCTATATCCTTTGATCAACGCATGATTGGCGGGGAAGGAGGGAATATCGCCGCTGGCAAAACCGACGATCAGATAGCGGCCGCCCCAGGCAATGGCCCGTGTGGCAGTTATCGCCAAATCACCACCCACCGGGTCATACACAATATCTGCGCCCTTGCCCTCGGTTAGTCCTTTCACCTTTTTCGCAAGTTCCGGATCGGCAGGATCCAGCGCATGATCTGCACCGCTTTCCAGCACGACAGCTCGTTTTTCCTTGCTGGAGGCCGTACCTATAACGGTGGCGCCCATATGTTTGGCCAGCTTTACGGCAGCCAGTCCGACCCCGCCGCTGGCACCGAGGACGAGCACGGTCTGACCGGGCCTTGTGTCACCCTTGTCATGAAGGGCGTGCCAGGCAGTGATGGCGGCTGTTTGCCAGCAGGCACCATCGGCATAGGAAAGGGCCGGCGGCAGAACCTTCACTGCGTTTTGCCCGACAGTCATCTGTTCGGCAAATCCGCCACCCTTGTTGCCCGCCATCACGCGATCACCAACGGCGAAATCGGAAACGTCGGCACCAATCGCGACAATGTCTCCTGCAACCTCCAGACCAGGTACAAATGGAGGGTCCGGGCGGAACTGGTACTTGCCATAGGTCATCAACAGGTCAGGAAAGTTCAGTCCTGCAGCCTTGACTGCAATGCTCACTTCTCCAGAACCAGGCGTCACCGCGTCAAGCTCTCGAATTTCCAAAGAGTCTGGCCCTGTCAGGGCGGTGCAGACGGCGGCGCGATAAGTACCGCTCATGAACCCGTTGCCTCAACAACGACCCGCGTGAACGCCGCGATATCAAAGCGGTTGTCCCGCGTATCATAGCCGCGGCGCACAATGATCAGATTGCGCGACGGGATGATCACCAGAAACTGTCCGCGATTGCCAAAACCGGCAAAGGCATCATTTGGAATTCCGTCGGAATTGTTCATCAGCCAGAATGTTGCGCCATATCCGAATTGCCTGTCAGGCTGTGGTCCGGAAGGGGTGCTCACATATGTTCGCCAGTTTTCCGGCAGGATGCGTTCCGGACCGGCTTTCCCGTGTGCCCAGACGCCATTGTCGAGATAGAGCAGACCCAGTCGCCCGAGATCTCGTGCTGTCGTCCAGACCTGACTGGAAAGAATGTAACTGCCTTGCCAGTCAGTTTCGGCATAGGTCCGCGTCATACCCAGCTTCATGAAAAACTCGAACGGCATGAAGTCGTCGAGGCGCGCAGCATGAACCGCCAGCAGCGTGTCGTTATTCGCATAGCGATAGCGGCTGCCCGGCTTGTAGAGCAGTGGCCAGCTAGTGGTTCTTTCTGTGACGCTGGCACCGC
>JBCBZY010000104.1:0-8772 GCA_039815115.1 Pseudomonadota bacterium
CATGTGTGACGGGATCAAAGCCAAAGGCGGTTCATGTTTCGCCCGTTCAACGGCAAACAAAGCGCCCGTTCGCCTGGCGTCGCGCTAAACCCGATATTATAGAGATTGCGAAGGCGGGGGTGCTACAAAGCGCTCCCGCCTTTGTATATGGCGCGGACCCGGCCCTGGACCGGTAATTTGTCAAATGGGGTATTACCGGCAGCTGCCGCCATCTTTCTGGTATCAACCTGCCAGGCGGCATCCAGATCGACAGAGATCAGGTCGGCCTCATATCCATCCGCGATTTTCCCCGCCGGAACCCCCAAAATCTGCCCCGGATTTGTCGACAGCATTTCGAACAGCCGATTGAGCGATATCAGTTCGTCACGCACCAGGTTGAGTGACAGAGCGAGGAGCGTCTCGGCACCGGCCATGCCTGGAGCCGCTTCCGCAAAGGGCAGACGTTTGTCTTCCGGACCGCGGGGATCATGACCCGACGAGATCACGTCGATCGTCCCGTCCCGAATGGCTGCGAGACAGGCTTGCCGGTCATCCTCCGCTCTCAGGGGCGGAGAAAGCCGGGCAAAGGTACGAAAATCATTCACGGCGATGTCTGACAGGAACAGGTGGGCCGGAGTGATGCCGCAGGTGACCGGCAGTCCTTCCTCTTTCGCCTTCCGGATCAGTTCCAGTCCGCTGGCGGTCGTTACCTGACGAAAATGCAGCCGTGCCCCGCATTCTCGGACGAGCGCAAGATCCCGGGAGATGGAAAGCGATTCCGCGGAGGCCGGGGCGCTGGCCAGGCCGAGCAGTGTGGCCGTTTCTCCATCTGTGGCCACGGCATTTCCGGCGAGTCCCTGATCTTCGCTGTGAACGATCACCGGCATGTCCAGAGAGGCGCAATATTTCATCAGTTTGAGCATGATACCGCTGTCCGTGATCCACTGCCTGCCTGTAGCGACTGCCTTTGCACCGGCTTGTTTCATCAACGCGATTTCCGCCAGTTCCTTGCCGGCAAGACCCTTTGTTCCTGCCGCGATCGGATGCGACCAGAGATCCGGCTTGCCCTCTGCCGCATTGTGTTTGACCATGGCCGGATGGTCGAGGACCGGAGACTGGTCCGGCATCAGAGCCGCGCGGGTGATGCCGCCGAAATGAAATGCCGGCTTGTCGATCGCGAAAACGCCCAGATCGATGATGCCCGGCGCCAGGATGTGGTCACCGCAATCCACCAGTTCGGCTCCATCCGGACCTGGCTCCTCGCCAACCGCGACAATCCGGTCACCCTTGGTGACAATTGTTGCAACCTGCGGTTCAGATTGCCCGGGAAGAATCACATGGGAGCTGCGAAATGCCTTGTTCATGACCATCCCTCCACCTTGCGTGATCGGCGCGTCAGGATATCCAGACAGGCCATGCGGACTGCGACGCCCATTTCAACCTGTTCCGTAATAGCAGAACGCTCGGGATCGTCGGCCACATCACTGCTGATTTCGACGCCCCGGTTCATTGGTCCAGGGTGCATCACAAGTGCATCTTCTCGCGCGAGGGCGAGGCGTTCGCGGGTCAGACCATAGAGATGGTGATATTCCCGCGGACTGGGAATGAAATCTCCGCTCATCCGTTCATTTTGCAGGCGCAACATCATGACAACATCGCTGCCATCCAGTGCGGCATCAAAATCGGTAAAAGTTTCCACATTCATCTGGTCAAGTGCTGCAGGCAGCAGGGCAGGAGGCGCGCAAACCCTTACGTTGGCGCCAAGAGTGGTCAGGCAATAGATATTGGAGCGTGCCACCCGGCTGTGCATGATATCACCGCAAATCGTGATGGTCAGTCCGCTGATATCGCCCTTGCGCCGTTGAATGGTCAGCGCGTCAAGCAGGGCCTGAGTCGGATGCTCATGACTGCCGTCACCAGCGTTCAGTACCGGGCAGTCGACCTTGTCCGCAATCAGGCTGACCGCGCCGGAACTGGCATGCCGGATGACAATGGCATCGGCGCGCATGGCATTGAGCGTCATGGCGGTATCGATCAGCGTTTCGCCCTTTTTTACGCTGGACTGCGCGGCATGCATATTGACGACATCCGCGCCCATGCGCTTGCCGGCGATTTCGAAAGACAACAGGGTACGGGTGCTGTTTTCAAAAAATGCGTTGATGACCGTCAAGCCTTCCAGGCGACCTGCATGCTTGCTGGATTTGCGGTTGAGATCAACCCACTGACCGGCTTCCTTGAGCAGGAAGAGGATCTCCCAGGGTTGCAACCCGGCAATGCCCAATAGATGTCGATGAGGGAAAGCATCCGATCCGTCAGGAAATTGATGCGGCGAGCTTTGCTGTTTCGATGTCATTAAAGCCAGCCCTATAGAGCGGTCAGGCGATGGCGGCAAGCCCGTCAATCGCTCCTTGCAAAATATAGGCAGCCGCCATTTTGTCGACGATCTCGCTGCGCCGTTTTCGGCTCACGTCGACCGCGATCAGATCCCGGGTTACGGCCTGGGTGCTCCATCGCTCGTCCCAAAGCAGGATCGGCAGTTCCAGCACTCGAATATTCTGGGCAAAAGCGCGGGATACCTGGGTTTGCTTGCTTTGGCTGCCGTCCAGATTCAGTGGCAAACCAACCACCAGACCGGTGATCTGCTGTTCGGTGACCACCTGTTTCAGTCGCTCCAGATCTTTTGAAAACTTCCGGCGAGCGATGGTTTCTGCGGCGGTTGCGATGGTCCACTGGCTGTCGCACATGGCCAGCCCGATCGTCTTGCTGCCGACATCCAGTCCCATCAACCGGCCACCGTCAGGCAGACTGGTCCGAAACTCTGTGAGGTCGTCGGTGATCAGCGTGCCAGAAATGACTGCATCCTTCGCATCACATCGGCCCTGACATTGCGCCAGAACAGGCTGTAATCATAGACGTGGTAATTGTTGCCCGGCAGCGCATAGGGACCCAGATCGGGTGGATCTCCGATCAGCAAAAAGCCCCGCTCGTCGCATCGCGCCGGTACGGCCTCGGTGACAAGTTTGCCGTCATTCAACTGGTCATTGGGAACGAGTGTGCCAAGATTTTCGGCTGCGGGTGCGTCAGAACCCAGGTCTCCCCGTAGCGGATTGGTACACAATAATTGCGTGCCTGCCCTCGGCTCTCCCGTGAATCCGATGGTCGTATCATATACTTCGACAATTCGTCCGTAATCTGCAGGTTCAGCGAAGCTCGACCAGCTCAACAGGCAGTTAATCTGGTCCGGTTCCTCACACATCGTCAGGCCAAATGCCGGAACGTCTGCCTCAACCGAAACTGGCCAGCCGACAATATATGCGGCGACAATTCGGCTCGCCAGCGGTGTTCCTGCCACCCGGTCTTTGAGCAAATTTGTTAGATGCAGGCTGCCCTGGCTGTGACCGGCGAGAATGATCGGCTGCTCCGCCGGGATTTCCCGGACGAAATGATCAAACGCGACAAGCACATCCTGATAGGCGGCATCGAGCGCCTGCTGCCCTTCTTTCTTGTCGGTCAGAAATGCGCCAAGGGTTGCCTGACGATAGCGCGGGGCCCAGACATCTCCCACATGATTGAAGGCGCTGGCCTGACCTCTCAGGAATATCTTTGCCCGGTCCTGTGATTCCTTGTCGTCCAGTGATCCGTTCCAGGTATCCTTTTTCAGAAAGGAGGTCGGGTGGATGAAGAAAATGGCAGCCGGATTTTCAGGTTTTACCGATTCGGATTCAAAATCCCCGGGCAGCCAGAGCGCGGGATTGCCTTCCTCTATTTCCGGGCGGGCAAACCACATGGATACATCAGCATAAATATTGCTTTCCAGAAGCTCCACCGGTTCGAATTCCGTATCCGGTACAAACACGATTTCAGCCAGATCTTCGCCATAGATTCGCAGGACAAATGCCCCCGCAATCACGAGGATAGTGATACCGGCAACAAAATAGAGAAACTTGCGCGCCAATTAATTGCTCCTGTCTGGCGGAAATCGGCTCATTCAGCTTGAAGCCGCACCGCGCCAATGCTAGCGGCGCGAGATAGACAATTTTCCACAGAAATACTCGAAAAAAGATGAACCGCAATAGAATGTCCACACGAACCAGCCCGGAAATCCCTCATGTCCGTCGATAAAAAAACCGTCCAGAAAATCGCCAGCCTGTCCCGCATCGCGATAACCGATGCCGAAGCAGACGCTTTCGTACCCGAACTGAACAACATCTTGGGATGGGTGGAACAGCTGGGCGAAGTCGACTGCAAGAATGTCGAACCAATGACGGCGGTCATTCCCAACAAGCTGAGATTGCGCGAGGATGCTGTCACTGATGGCGACATGCGGGAAAAGATATTGAAAAACGCACCGGCGGCCGAACATGGCTTTTTCGGTGTTCCGAAGGTGATTGAATAGTGAGCAATATTTCTGATCTGGGCATTGCCGGAATCCGCGATGGCCTGTCTGCGGGCAATTTCTCGGCACGAGAAGTTGCCGAAACATTCATCGATCGCGTAAGTGCGGCAAAACCCCTCAACGCTTTTCTGGTGGAAACGCCGGATCATGCTCTCGCAGCAGCAGATGCCGCTGACAAGGCCATTGCCGCTGGCGATACCCTCGGCAAGATGGCGGGCGTGCCGATTGGCATGAAGGACCTGTTTTGCACGGAAGGTGTCGAAACAACGGCGGCGAGCGGGATTTTGAAAGGTTTCACGCCGCAATATGAATCGACCATTTCCGCAAACCTGTTCAAGGCCGGAGCCGGAATGCTTGGCAAGCTGAACATGGACCAATTCGCCATGGGATCGTCCAACGAAACCAGCGCTTTCGGCAATGTAATCTCTCCGTGGCGGCGCAATGATGGTGGTAATACCGATCTGGCGCCGGGCGGCTCCTCGGGCGGCAGCGCTGCTGTTGTATCTGGACGCATCGCTCCGGCGGCGACCGACACCGATACTGGAGGCTCCATCCGTCAGCCTGCCGCCTTTGTCGGGATCACCGGGTTCAAGCCAACTTATGGCCGCTGCTCGCGCTGGGGCACGATTGCCTTCGCCAGCTCGCTCGATCAGGCCGGCCCCATGGCGCAGGATGTCCGTGACTGCGCGATCATGCTCGAAGCCATGGCCGGATTTGATCCCAAGGACTCGACATCACTGGATTTGCCCGTTCCTGACTGGGAAGCGGCTCTGAACAGCAATCTGGCGGGCAAGAAGATTGGTATTCCGAAGGAATATCGCGTCGACAACATGCCACCGGAAATTGATGCATTGTGGCAGCAGGGCATTGAATGGATGAAGGATGCCGGCGCGACCATTGTCGATGTGTCGCTGCCACACACCAAATATGCGCTGCCCGCTTACTATATTATCGCGCCAGCAGAAGCGTCGTCCAATCTCGCCCGCTATGATGGCGTGCGCTACGGCGCGCGCGATCTGCCGGACGGAGCAGGGTTGCAGGACATGTATGCTGCGACCCGCGAGGCCGGTTTTGGCGACGAAGTCAAACGCCGGATCATGATCGGCACCTATGTGCTGAGCGCCGGCTATTACGATGCCTATTATACCCAGGCGCAGAAAGTCCGGACGCTGATCTCGCAGGATTTCGAACAAGCCTGGAACAGCTGCGACCTCCTCTTGACACCGACAGCGCCAAGTGCCGCCTTCGGACTGGGCGAGAAAGCCGATGATCCGCTCGCCATGTATCTGAACGACGTGTTTACTGTGCCAAGCTCGCTCGCCGGTTTGCCTGCCATGTCGGTTCCGGCAGGATTGGACGGGCAGGGGCTGCCACTGGGCCTGCAGGTGATCGGCAAGGCGCTGGATGAGCAGAATGTCTTCAACGCAGGTCTGGCGCTGGAAGAACGGGCCGGATTTATGGCGAAGCCGGAGCAGTGGTGGTGAGCCGCTACGGTCATTCCAGCGAAGGCTGGAATCTCTGGCAATGGCGCAACAAAATCAACGAGATCCCAGCCTTCGCTGGGATGACGAGAGATGGAAATGACTGAATCAACATATCGTATCCAGGGCGCAACCGGTGAGTGGGAGGTCGTGATCGGCCTCGAAGTCCATGCGCAAGTGACATCCAATGCCAAGCTTTTCTCCGGCGCTTCCACCGAGTTCGGAGCAGAGCCCAACACACAAGTCAGTCTGGTCGATGCGGCGATGCCGGGCATGCTGCCGGTTCCCAACAAGGAATGTGTCCGTCAGGCCGTACGGACGGGCCTCGCGATTAATGCGCAGATCAACAAATATTCGCGGTTCGACCGGAAGAATTATTTCTATGCCGATCTGCCACAGGGATATCAGATTTCGCAGCTCTACCATCCGATCGTGGGCGAGGGCGAAGTGCAGATTTCGCTCGATGAAAAGGACCCCGATGCGCATGGCAAGGCGATTGGAATCGAGCGGATCCATATCGAGCAGGATGCCGGCAAGCTGATGCATGACCAGCATCCGACGATGAGCTATGTCGATCTCAACCGCTGCGGTGTCGCGCTGATGGAAATCGTGTCGCGACCGGATATGACCTCGCCGAAGGAAGCCGGTGCTTATGTCAAGAAGCTCCGTTCGATCCTGCGCTATGTCGGCAGTTGTGACGGCAATATGGAACAGGGCTCGATGCGCGCCGACGTCAATGTCAGCGTGCGCAAACCCGGAAACGAACTGGGCATCCGAACCGAGACCAAGAATGTCAACAGCGTCCGCTTTGTCCAGCAGGTCATCGAATATGAAGCGCAGCGTCAGGTGGACGTGCTCGAGAGCGGCGGGGAGATTGTCCAGGAAACCCGCCTGTTCGATCCCGACAAGGGCGAGACCCGGTCGATGCGGTCGAAGGAAGATGCGCATGACTATCGCTATTTCCCGGACCCGGACCTGTTGCCGCTGGAGCTCGAAGACGACTTCATTTTCGACTGCAAGGCCAGCCTGCCGGAACTGCCGGACGAAAAACGTGCGCGCTACAAAAATGTGCTGGGCCTCAGCGCCTATAACGCCGCGGTCCTGACCGCAGAGCACGAGACCGCTCTGTGGTTTGAAGAATTGCTCGAAACGTCCGAGGAGCCCGAGAAGATTGCAAGTTCCGCGGCGAACTGGATGACGTCGGAACTGTTCGGTGCGCTCAACAAAATGGGCCTGACGATCACGGAAAGCCCGGTGTCTCGGGAGCAGGCGGCCGAACTGCTCGGACTGGTTGCAGACGGTACGATTTCCGGAAAGATCGCCAAGCAGGTATTCGAGATCATGCTCGAAACCGGGAATGGAGCCGCGAAAATTGTTGAGGAAAAAGGCCTCAAACAGGAATCCGATACGGGCGCGATCGAAAAGGTCATTGCCGAAGTGATGGAAGCCAATGCCGACAAGGTCGAAGAATATCGCGGCGGCAAGGACAAATTGTTCGGCTTTTTTGTTGGCCAGACGATGAAGGCGATGCAGGGCAAGGCCAATCCGCAGGTGGTGAATGAATTGCTCAAACAAAACCTAAAATAATGCTGGTTGCTTCAGAAATGAAAGCCTGTACATCTACCGAAGAATTCAATCGGGATGTATTGAGAGGGGCTGATGAAGAAAGCGTTTTTAGCACTAATGCTGTCGATTTTGCCGATTTACGCATTGCATGCGGAAAAGCTTGGCAACGATGACATAAAGGGTTTGCTGGCAGCGGGTCTGAGTACAGAAACAGTGGTTGCGAAGATCGAGATCAGCGAAACTGACTTCAATACTGATGTTACGGACCTGATTTCTTTGAAAAATGAAGGCATTCCCAGTGCTGTTATTGCCGCGATGGTATCGGCTTCCGGGCGACAAGCAGAGAAACCAAAACCTTTATCAGCGACTTCCCCAGACCCGATGGAACCACATTTTGCCGGTGTTTATCTGATTGATCATATGGATCCAAAAGCCGATCTCGCAAGAATTGATTCCATGATGACCAGTCAAACCAAAACAGGTGGAATATTGGGATATGCACTGACCGGCGGGATTGCATCAGCGAGCTTGAAGGCGGTGATTCCTGGTGAATCCGCCAAGGTAGACTCGCCGATCGGCAAACCGGAATTCTACTTCTTCTTCGATAGCAGCAACAACGTTGAAGGCAGCGGTCAAAGTGGAGTATTTGCAGCGGGAGCCGCAATCTCGGTCCAGTCACCAAACGAGTTCAGCCTCATCAAACTTAAAAGGAAAAAGGATCGGCGCGAAGCAAGATTTGGCAGCTTCAATATTGCCGGTGCGAAAACCGGTGTAATGGACAAGGACCGTATCCCTTTCAACTATGAAGAAATCAGAACCGGGGTATTCAAAGTTACACCTCAGGCTGAGCTGAAGTCCGGTGAATATGGTTTCATCTATGCGGTGTCAGCCGGTACGGGTCCCGGTATAATGGCGGCGGGGACAGCGACCGGTCGCATTTTTGGTTTCACCGTGGAATAAGTCCTTAGTCGTCAAACCCCACTTGCCCTTTGTGCACCTTTCCGCTAGGCGCGCGTGTCAATCAAAATTCGATACGGTTTTGGCGGTGATATTCGTGCGGGCGTGGCGGAATTGGTAGACGCGCCAGATTTAGGTTCTGGTATCTTCGGGTGTGGGGGTTCGAGTCCCTTCGCCCGCACCATCACAAAAGAAATTCTGATCGAAACAGAAATAATGAAGGCATTAAAGGGTAATCATGCAGATTGTTGAAACGCTGAACGAAGGTCTGAAACGGGCCTATGACATCAAGATCTCCGCGAAGGACATTGAAACTCGCGTTGATAATGAAGTCAAGAAACTGGCACCCCAGGTCAACATGCCGGGTTTCCGCAAAGGCAAGGTGCCCGCGAA
>JBCBZY010000369.1:0-2486 GCA_039815115.1 Pseudomonadota bacterium
CCGGCGCCCAGGATTTTCCAAGCGCGCGCAATACAGCATATTCGCGAGCTATTTGCTGGGCATATTGGGCGCCGTGATCGGGCTTCTCTTGCTCGGTATCTCCATCCTCGATCCGCGCGGTTTCGCCGTCCTGCGCACTATCGGCGCAGAAACAACCGCACCGATCAGCAAGACGCTGAGTGAAGTCGGCGGGGCGACCGGAAGTTTCGGCGAAGAAGTTTCCGCCTATTTCGCTGCAGCGTCAAAAAATGCCGAGATGCAGCGGGAACTGGAAAGCTACCGGATCGAAATCCTCGAATCCCGCGCGCTGAAACAGGAAAACGAACGACTCAAACGGCTGCTGGACCTGAACGAGGACGTGCCTGAGGCGATTGCCATGGCGCGCCTGATCAGCTCCACATCATCCAGCTCCCGGCGCATCGCAACCCTGGGCGTCGGAAGCACCAGCGGCGTCGAATCCGGTCAACCGGTACGCGCACCAGAAGGACTGGTCGGACGGGTGCTCGAGACCGGCCCAACCACCGCCCGCATCCTGCTGGTCTCGGATGGGCAAAACGTGACGCCGGTCAAGCGGGCCAGCGATGAGTTGCCGGCTTTCGCAACAGGTCTTGGCGATGGAACAGTGGAAATCAGACCGATCAATCTCGGCACCAATCCGTTCAAGGGGGGAGATCTGCTGATTACATCTGGCAGCGGCGGCCTTTACAGTCCCGGCATTCCGGTGGCGGTAGTCATTCGTCAAAGCGAAACCGGAGCGATTGCCCGAATTCTGGCCAATCCGGCCAAAGTGAGTCACGTCGTCGTGCAACCGATTTTCCAGGCGGAAACCGTGCTGCAGGTCGAACTGGACGAAGCCAATCGGTCGACAGACGATACAGCAGGCGGGGAATAATGGCCAAGGCATACAAATCCCGTCTCAATCGCCAGCCTTCGCAATTTCGTATAAAATTCGTACCGGCTGCGACCGTGATTCTGGGTTCGATGATTACAGCGATGCCACTGATTACCGATTACCCGATCCTTCCGCCAATGGGATTGCTGATACTCCTTGCCTGGCGCCTTATCAGACCGGGATACTGGCCGGTCTGGGCCGGTTTTCCTCTGGGCCTCGCCGATGACATGTTCAGCGGTCAACCGATTGGCAGCGCAGCTTTTCTGTGGTCGATCGTTTTTATCGCTCTCGAAACACTCGACCGCCGCGGTGTCGGCCGCGATTACTGGCAGGACTGGCTGATAGCCTCCCTTTCGATCATTTTTGTGCTAATATGCGGCATGCTTGTAATTGACTTCCAGAGTAACCTGTTGCGTTTGGAAATTCTTGTTCCCCAGATATTGCTGTCGGTCCTACTTTATCCCTTCGTGACCCGCCTGATTGGCGCGATCGACAACTGGCGGGTGGCGCGATGAGCACTCTGGGGGGCGGAAAAACTATTTCCAGCGCGGTTCAGGCGCTGACCTTCTCTCGCAGGGCCACGATTATTGGCGGATTGCAGGCCGGTATCGGGATATTGCTGGCGGGCCGCATGGCCTATATCTCGGTGGCCGAGAACGAACGTTATCAGCTGCTCTCGGAAAGCAATCGCGTCAACCTCACCCTCGTACCGCCCCGGCGCGGCTGGCTGATCGATCGCAATGGCAAGCCGGTCGCGAACAACAAAACCGATTTTCGTGTCGACATCATCCCTGACCGGATGCGCGACAAGGAAAAGACGATTTCAACCCTCGCCGAGTTGCTGGCTCTGGATCAAGAGACGATAAACCGGATGACCGAAGAGCTGCAGCAGGCAGGCAGTTTCCAGCCTGTGCAGGTTGCGACAGGTCTCGACTGGGAAAGCTTCGCCGCTGTCAGTGTGCGCTTGCCTGATTTACCTGGTGTGTCGCCGAGACAGGGATTCTCCCGTTATTATCCCACCGGTGCAGCCGTTGACCATCTGGCCGGCTATGTGGGCATTGCCAGCGCTGAAGATTATGAGGAGAATCCGGATCCCATTCTGGTTACGCCCGGCTACAAGATCGGCAAGGATGGCCTGGAAAAGACGTTCGAAGACCGGTTGCAAGGCAAACCTGGCGCCAAGCGGGTCGAAGTCACGGCCCGCGGGAAGATTGTCCGCGAACTGGATTCCCGGCCAGACACGCCGGGCAAGGCGCTGCAGCTGACCCTAGACATTGACCTGCAGGAATATGCCGCTCGTCGTCTGGGTCCGGAATCCGGGGCGGTTGTCGTCATGGATTGCAAGAGCGGCGATATCCTGACCATGACGTCCATGCCTTCCTTTGACCCCAACAGTTTTTCGGACGGAATCGTGAGGCTCTATCTCAGAAAGCGCGGTACTGCCAGCCCGTATGCGGCTCGCAGTTGGAGCTGGCAACCGGTTGACGTCACGGCGGATTTGCTTGATGCGGCGGGTGATCCAGTTCTCGATAGCAGCGAGCCTGCCATGGAAGGCACCGCTGGAGCATTGGTCTTACTGTCCCGCGATGCTGAA
>JBCBZY010000284.1:0-3813 GCA_039815115.1 Pseudomonadota bacterium
AGTCTTACTCTTGGTTGAGTTCTAATTGGTCTTTCAACGGCCCAGATGTTTCGATCGCGTTCACATCTCGCATCGATGGAAAGGTCGTTCAGCAGAGCGCTGACTGCAATTTTGTTGATCCCGATGCAGAACAATTGGAAATCAACGCTGAAGAATCAACAATGTATAAATGGGATTTTTGAAGGTAAGGCTATGGACTTTATATCAATTCTTTCGATTTTCGTGCTGGCCTGTTTTGTCGGCTATTATGTCGTCTGGTCGGTGACACCGGCGCTGCATACGCCGCTGATGGCGGTGACCAATGCGATTAGTTCGGTGATTATCGTCGGGGCGCTGATTGCTGCCGCGGCCGGGGCGCAGGCGGATGGGGGTCAGACCGCCAAATGGCTGGGACTGGTCGGCGTCGTGCTCGCCAGCGTCAACATCTTCGGCGGATTTGCCGTCACCGAGCGCATGCTCGCCATGTACAAGAAGAAGGAGCGCAAATAATGGGGGCTCTTTTTTCCGTTCTTTCGTCATTGCGAGCAAAGCGAAGCAATCCAGGGCCGTGTCGTGCCGCACTGGATTGCCGCGTCGCTGCGCTCCTCGCAATGACGCTGCTATTGCCAGCGCCCGCTCACGCTGCATCCGGCGAAGCGGTTAATCCGTGGGTCGCCGTCGCCTATCTGGTCGCGGGCGTGCTGTTCATTCTGGCCCTGCGCGGGCTGTCTTCTCCGGAAACCAGCCGGGCGGGCAATCGCTATGGCATGGTCGGGATGCTGATTGCGGTTGTCACGACCTTGCTCACCCACAGCTATGTGACCTTGCCGGAAATTGCCGTGGCCATGGCCATAGGTGGAACGATCGGCTTCGTGGTCGCGCGGCGGATTCCGATGACCGACATGCCGCAGCTGGTGGCCGGTTTTCACTCTCTGGTCGGCATGGCCGCCGTGCTGGTCGCTGCCGCGGCGTTTCTCAACCCGGGCGCCTTTGGCATATTGGGCGCGGATGGCGAGATTCTGAAGGTCAGCCGGGTCGAAATGGGTCTGGGCATCGCGATTGGTGCGATTACCTTTTCGGGTTCCGTCATCGCCTTCCTGAAACTTAACGGCAACATGTCCGGTGCGCCGATCCTGCTGCCGCTGCGTCATGTCATCAATCTCGGCACGTTGGCAGGCATTCTCGGCCTGACCGCCTATTTCACCATGGACCAGAGCCCTTGGGTCTTCTGGACCATCACAGCGCTCGCCTTCGCCATCGGCTTCCTGCTGATCATTCCGATTGGCGGCGCGGACATGCCGGTCGTCGTGTCGATGCTCAACAGCTATTCCGGCTGGGCGGCAGCGGCAATGGGCTTCACGCTGGGCAATAGCGCGATGATCATCACCGGTGCGCTGGTGGGCTCGTCCGGTGCGATCCTGTCCTATATCATGTGCAAGGCGATGAATCGCAGCTTCATCAGCGTGATCGCCGGCGGCTTTGGTGCGGAAAGCGGTCCTGCCGACGGCGCCGAGAAAATCGACCGGCCGTGGAAGCGCGGATCGGCCGAAGATGCTGCCTATATGATGAAGCAGGCGGAAAAAGTGATCATCATTCCGGGCTATGGCATGGCGGTCGCGCAGGCCCAGCATGCCGTGCGCGAAATGGCGGACCTGCTCAAGGAAGAGGGTGTGACGGTCAAATATGCGATCCACCCGGTGGCCGGACGCATGCCCGGGCACATGAATGTGCTGCTCGCCGAGGCCAGCGTGCCCTATGACGAGGTGTTCGAGCTGGAGGATATCAACAGCGAATTCGCCCAGGCCGACGTCGCCTTCGTGATTGGCGCCAATGACGTGGTCAATCCGGCGGCCAAGACCGACAAGAGTTCGCCGATCTACGGCATGCCTGTATTCGATGTCGACAAGGCCAAGACGATTTTCTTCAGCAAGCGCTCGATGGGCGGTGTCGGCTATGCCGGCGTCGACAATGAGGTGTTCTACATGGACCAGACCATGATGTTGCTGTCCGATGCCAAGAAGATGTGCGAGGATATCGTAAAGGCTTTTTGATTTTAACCTCAAGCGCCGGGCGCGGGCATCCGCCCGCTTGGCTTTCCTCGCATAAGCTCGGGCGCGCGGTCGCGCTTGCCTCGCTGCGCTCGGTTCACCGCTCCTTCGATGGGTCACCAAACCGAGCGCTAGCGAGGCAAGGCCGACCGGCCGCCGCGCCTTATTGGCGCGTAGCCAAGGCGACGGATGTCGCCGCCCGGCGCTTGAGGTTCAAATAAAGAATCAATCCCCGCACCCGGCGCTTGAGGTCCAAAAAAAAGGAACACCACCATGTACAAGGATGAAATGCTCGCCCGCTTGCTTGAGCAGGCGGAGGGCGAGGGTGCGGATCTTGTGACCTTGCGCGCGATTGTTGAGGAAGCGACAGATAGCGGTGCCGAGCGGGTGCTCGACCGGCTTGGCCTTGCCGACCCCAAGGCGCAGGATGACATCGACCAGCTGCGCGAGCTGCTCCGGGCGTGGCGCGACGGCCGGACAGGCGCACAAGGAGCTGTTCCACAATGAAGCTATAACGCTGGTCGATTTTCTGATCAGTCCAGTCGTCCAGGGATCGGCGGACGCTCCGGACTCCCTGTCTCCGGAAGAGGGGCAATGCTGGCTGGTTGCGGCGGGAGCGACCAGTGACTGGGAGGGGCATGACGACAGTATCGCAGCATGGACAGAAAATGGCTGGCAATACATCCTCCCGGTCGACGGTATGCGATTGCTTTCACTGGATTCCGGGATTGTGACAATTTTCCGACAAGGAAGCTGGCAAAATTGCGACGCCATCGTTCCGGCTGCCGGGGGAACAACCGTTGACGGCGAAGCAAGGGCGGTTCTCGATTCGATTCTTATCGCATTGCAAACACATGCAATTTTGCCGGAAAACTGATTATCTGGTCGTTTCATCTGCAATTTCGCGCATTTCATCGTCCGTCATTCGTCTGGCCGCGTCGCTTTTTGACCTAAATGGCGAAAATGGCGACATTTTCGCAACAGTTCTGGAATTTGTCGGCTTGCAACAGATCGGACGAAAGGTTACAAAGCGCCGTGAATTCTAGAACCTAAATGAGAAGGGGAATATAAATGCGGAAGCTTGCCATAGGTTTGGCGCTTGCCTCCACGGCGCTTGCCTCACCTGCTCTGGCCCGTGACGGTCAGTGGTATGTGGGCGTAGAAGGCGGTGCTTTGCTTGTTGAAGACACCGATCTGGACATCGCAGGTATCAATAATGTTGCCAGCATTGACTATGACGAAGGCTATGATTTTGATGCCATCGTTGGCTATGATTTCGGACCGTTTCGTCTGGAATCGGAAGTTGCCTACAAGTCAGCCGCTGCTGACGGACTGATCGGCGCTGGCCCCCAGACTGGCGGCGTTTTGATTCCCGGCGCTGGCAATCCTGGAAATGCCGGCTACAATCTGGATACCAACGGCGAAGTGAATGCCTTGAGCTTCATGCTGAACGGTCTGGTAGACTTTGGCGATGACGACGGCCTTCAGGGCTTCGTTGGCGGCGGTGTCGGTGTTGCGCGTACGGAAGTAACCAACATCATCGCTGGACCTTGGCTGGATGATTCGGATACGGGTTTCGCCTGGCAGATAATCGGCGGCGTGCGCGCTCCATTGAGCGACAGCTGGGACGTTGGTCTGAAATATCGGTATTTCAACCAGTCCGGTATCGATCTTGTCGACTCCATCGGACGTGATGTTTCTGCCGATCTCTCTACCCACTCCATTCTGGGTAGCCTGATCTATAACTTCGGCGGTGAGCCAGAGGCACCTCCACCACCACCACTTG
>JBCBZY010000093.1:0-9123 GCA_039815115.1 Pseudomonadota bacterium
ACAAGCTGACTGACTATCTGACGTTGCGCCGGCGCTCCAGTCTGCCGGTTTGGGCGGACATTGCATGGCGAGTAGCTTTTGTACTCGGTCTGATTGGCACGGCGGTTGCCGTTCACTGGTTTGATCGCAATGGGCTGCAGGACAGTTATGACGGCGATGTCAGCTTCCTCGACGTCATCTATTTCACGATGATCTCGATCACTACCACCGGTTATGGCGATATCGCTCCGGTCACCGAACGCGCGCGGATGTTCGATGCGCTGGTGGTGACTCCTATTCGCATTTTTGTCGTGCTAATCTTCGTCGGCACGGCCTATAATTTCGTACTCAAGAGAACCTGGGACAATTGGCGCATGAAAATCATCCAAAGCAATTTGCACGACCATATCGTGATCGCCGGTTTTGGCACCAGCGGCAAGGAAGCTGTGCAGGAGTTGCTCGCACGTGGCACCAATCCCGAAGAAATAGTGGTGATCGATCCTTCTGACGAATCTCTGGCCCAGGCTGAACAGCTGGGCTGTGCGGTGATCAATGGTGATGCGACGCGGGACGTTGTGCTGCTCGACGTCAAGATATCGCGGGCCCGGTCGATGATCGTGTCGGCCGGCCGGGATGATACCAGCATATTGATCGTGCTGACCGCGCGTCATCTTGCTTATCATCTTCCGATCAGCGTGTCGGTGAAGGCGGCAGACAATGAGCTGCTGGCGCGTCAGGCCGGTGCGACAACCGTCATCAACCCGGTCAGCTTCGCCGGACTGCTGCTCGCAGGCAGCTGCGAAGGTGCGAAAATATCCGATTATCTCAGCGATCTTGCATCAGCCACTGGCCGGGTGAAGCTGGTCCAGCGAGAGGTTGCGGAAGAAGAGGTCGGGTTGGCAATGAATGATGTCGTCAAGGACGGCCTGGGCGTACGCATTTATCGCGGCAACGACGTTTACGGGTTCTGGGAACCGCAGTCGAAGAAGCTGGAAGAAAAAGATATTATTGTCGAAATCATTCCCGGAAACGGGGCTCCGATTGAAAATAAGGATGAAGAGGCAGCGACATCATGACCGAACCCAAACCGATTCCCATGCCCACAGGTCTGCGTCCACCCGGCCCACTGGCGCAGGTCAGCGAATTTGCCTTGCCGCTCGATCTCGCCCGGTTCAGCCTGCAATGGCCGCGGCTGGTGACTGCTCCGCGCGGCGATGGTCGGCCGATATTTCTCCTGCCCGGCTATGGTGCAAGCGAGCGCTCGATGGTGCCGCTGCAACGTTTCCTGCAGCGCCTGAATTATGAGGCGTCGGACTGGACGCTCGGCACGAATAACGGCGCCGTGAACAAATATACTGCCCATTTCGGGGAAGTCGCCGAGGCGCGCTTTGCCGAAAATGGCGGCCAGCCCTTCACCCTGATCGGCTGGTCTCTCGGCGGCGTGATCGCGCGCGAGGCGGCGCGTCTTTACCCCGACATGGTGCGCGAAGTGATCACCATGGGCACGCCGATTATCGGCGGCCCGAAATATACCTCTGTAGGTGCACGCTATGCGCAGTCAGCAAGTATCGAGCTGGATGAGTTCGAGCGCGAGGTACATGAACGCAACAGCATTGGGTTTGATCAGCCGCTCACGGTCATCTATTCCAACCGCGACGGCATTGTCGGTCCGGATATCGCCAAAGATATCTACAATCCCCAGGCCCGGAATATCCGCGTCGATGGCGGACATATCGGCCTTGGCTTCAATCCGAAGGTCTGGCGGATCATCGCCGACACGCTGGCCGGCAAGACCTGAGCCACTCGACTTGAGGCCGACTTGAGATTGTCTAACAACGGGCCTAGTCTCTTCCAATAAGGAGAGAGACCATGGCCCAGTTACAGCGGCTGTCGGCGGACAGCGATCCCGAGACACTTGCACAGGTGCTGCGTGACGATGGAGCAGCGATTGTCGAAAATGTGCTGGATGCAGCGGCGCTGGACCAGCTGAAATCCGAGATTATGCCCTATGTCGAGGCGACGGAGCCGGGGCGGGATGATTTTACCGGGCGCCACACAACCCGAACAGGGGCGCTGGTTGCGCGATCACCGGCCTGCCGTGATCTGGTGATGGACGATCTGATCCTCGGCGGGGCGAAATCCTTTCTTGATCCGTTTTGCGAACGGATTCAGCTGCATCTGACACAGCTGATCCGGATCCGGCCGGGGCAGGGCAAACAGCCTTTGCACCGTGACCGGCTAGCCTGGGGCGGCTTCCTGCAGGACAGTATCGAGCCGCAGTTCAACACGATCTGGGCCGTCACCGATTTCACGCAGGAAAACGGAGCAACTCAAGTCGTTCCCGGCTCCAACAAATGGGCAGCCGGACGCGAAGCCGAAGAGGCGGAAATCCAATATGCGGAAATGTCAGCCGGTTCGGTGCTGATCTATTCCGGTTCGGTCATCCACAGTGGCGGCGCCAACGAGGCCAACCATGACCGGATGGGGCTGAATATCACCTATGCACTGGGCTGGTTGCGGCAGGAGGAAAACCAGTATCTCTCCTGTCCGCCCCATATCGCCAAGGATTTCGACCCGGAGCTGCGCGAGCTGCTCGGTTACTGCATGGGCAGCTATGCGCTCGGCTATTTCACCCCGCCCACGGGACCGGGTGAAAATCCCGAAGTGGTGCCGCCGGAATTCCTGTTCAGCGGCAAGGTGACCGACTGGAGCGAAGGCGATGATCTTTATGAGAAAGCATCAGAGCGGGCCAGTGCAGGACCGGTTTGAGCTGGATGTAGTGTCAGTCTCAAGATATTCGCGATGCACCGGCATTGGTCAAATACTCTAGCGATCCTTGAAATCCGACCATAGCCGCAGGCTTGATGGTCAGGCTGGTTCTGCCGCAGGTTCGCCCCAGACCGGGAACGGATCATCCATTTGTGCCCATTCCCCGGGCGTGAAACCTGATGCCGGCACAAGGCATGAGTCGAGCGCGGCCGTGATTTTTGCCTGATCCATGCCGATCCCGATAAATACCATTTCCTGACGCCGATCGCCCCAGTCCGGATCCCAGTGCTTGATGACAAATTCCTCAAACGTTCCGTCTTCGGGCCAGCGGTTCCGTGGCACGGCCGCCCACCAGCGGCCCATTCGACTCACGCTTTTCTGGGTTCCGGCAATGGCCAGCTCCCCCAGAAAATCGGGCCGTGTAGCAAGCCAGAAATGGCCTTTTGAGCGGATAACCTTGTCGAGATTGTCGCTCGTCAGAAACTGGTAGAATTTTGCCGGGTCAAACGGACGGCGTGCCCGGTAGACAAAGCTTTCAACCCCATATTCCTCGGTTTCCGGCCGGTGACTGGCAAAATCGTACAGCTCCTTGAGCCACAGCGGATGCCGCTCCGCCTGTTCTTCATCGTAAAGGCCCGTATCGAGAACCTGATCAAGATCGACCTTGCCGAAGTCCGCTTCGATGATCCGGGCGTCGCCATTAAGCGAAGCCACCACTTTCTTGACGATTGCGAGCTGCTCCGGGCTCACTTCGCTGACCTTGTTCACGATCACTACATCTGCAAATTCGATCTGCTCGACCAGCAGACCGACCAGGCTGCGATCGTCATCTTCTCCGGCAGTTTCGCCGCGCGCGGAAAGCAGGTCGCTGCTGGAATAGTCGGCAAGCAGGTTCACGGCATCGACGACCGTTACCATCGTATCGAGCTGGGACACATCGCCCAGACTTTCACCATATTCATCACGGAAAGAAAAAGTCGCGGCTACCGGGAGGGGCTCGGAAATGCCGGTACTTTCGATCACGAGATAATCAAACCTGCCATCTTCCGCGAGAGAGCGCACTTCCTTCAAAAGGTCATCACGGAGGGTGCAGCAGATGCAGCCATTGGTCATTTCCACCAGCGTCTCTTCGGACCGGGACAGGCTGGTTTCACCGCCGCGCACAAGGTCGGCGTCGATATTCACCTCAGACATATCGTTGACAATCACGGCAACACGCTTGCCCTCGCGGTTGGACAGAATGTGATTGAGCAGCGTCGTTTTTCCGGCACCCAGGAAGCCGGATAGGACGGTGACGGGAAGGCGTGGGATGGGGGCGTTCATAAGGGACCTCGGTTCATGAAAGATATGATATACCATAACAATTACATACCGAAACATGCAACGACTTTCAGCGAGAACTTCCGATCAATGTTGTGAAAAGACGTCCTTGCTTGTCGAGCAAGCGGACCTTCTTCATGGATTCTCGCCTATCAACCGGGGCTCGCCCGAGTCGGCTTTCAAGAAAAGGCAGCTGTTTCGGCTCCTATTCCGGCAGCGTAATCAGATGGGCAATCATGCGCGTGCCTTCAAACACGGCCGTATCTTCCACGTTGATGCCATCTTCCACAAAGACAAAATCAAAGACGCGATCCTGGTCGACATCGCTGTGCAGCATCACGAGGAATTTGTCGCCGGCTCCGGCGGGATGATGGATCCGGATATCGACATCCGTATTCCGACCGGCGTTCAGATAGCTGAATCCCGACACTATGTCGCCGTCCGGACGGCCATCGATCACCGGGTGAAGCACGAGCCAGCCCGGCTTTTCTATCGTCACGTCGGGAAAGGTGACCGCAGTGCTATTGGCTCGCAGCGTGGAGACGTTCGCGCCATCGACCCGAACTTCTGACACAAATGTTTCTTCGTCTTGCCGGGTCAGGCCTTCAACCTGGATAGCATTCGCCGCACCATTGCCCATTGTGATCTGCGCTCTCTGGGGCGTATCCTGTGCCGATGCGGTTACAGACAGCAATGCCAGAGATATTGCACAAGATAGAGTGCCTTTGATGTTCATGACCGGAACCTCTCCATGTTGGTGCAAGCACATTTCGCACCTGCCCGTTGAATCCCGGTTCAATATGAAGGGGTCTCATGCGCAACACAATAGCTGAGAAGAGGGAAGCACGGCTGCCGGTCCGGTCTATTTTTTCGCCTGATCCTTCATCCACCAGTCGTGCATGGCCATGAACATATCCTGCAGTTCATGGGCCCTTTTGGTCGCAGTATATTCCACTCGTGGCGGTACTTCCGGATAGACTTTGCGTTTGACAAGTCCATCTGCTTCGAGCGCCCGGAGCTGTTTCGTCAGCATGGTCTGGGTGACCCCATCAATCATCCGGCGCAGTTCATTGAAACGTTTCATTCCCCGAAAAATCAGGATCTGCAAAATGATCAATTTCCATTTTCCTCCAATCAGTTTTGCTATGTCTGGCATCGGACAAGGTTCGCCCTGAAAGGTGGGAACAGTCCTGGATTCGCTCGATTTCACTTGGTCCAAAATATACTCCAATAATGATACTTAGTATGTAAAAGCATACTATATACGAAAAAACTGCCTACTTGTGCATTCGTACCATGTGATTCATTTTCCTGCAAATACCGTTCAACAATCAGGAAAGTGATTCTCCATGACGATGAAAATTTACGCCGTATCGGGTGCACCCAGACCCTGGCGGGTTCTGGCAGGCCTGACCTTCAAGGGACTGGATTATGATATTCATTATCTTGAGGCGTCAAAGGGTGAACACAAGGCACCCGAATATCTGAAGATCAATCCGCGCGGAACCGTACCTTCGCTGGTCAGCGGTGATCTGATATTGCGGGATTCCATCGGTATTCTGGCCTGGCTTGACCGGGAATATCCAGACCGGCCCCTCTATGGTCAAAGCGCTGCAGAAGCCGCAGAAATCTGGCAGTCTGTTTTTGAATCCGCAGACTATCTTCGGGCGGCGCATAATGACGTGTTTTTTCCGATATTGGTGCAAGGGATATCGATCTCCGACCTTTCTGCGGAGGAACAGTCGGAGAAACAGGATGCGGCAAAGCGATTGAAAAACGAATGCCAGCGTCTCGAAAAGATGCTCGAAACGCAGGCATTCCTGTGCGGCGAAGATCCTTCGGCCGCCGATGCCCTGGCCTTTCCGGATATCCGGCTCATCCAGCGCGCACTGGAGCTGAAGCCCGACGATATGGCGATGCTCGGGCTCGACAGGCCGGACCGGGATTTCCCCAATCTGGAGGCCTGGAAAATCCGTATCGAAGCATTGCCGGGAATGGCCAAGACCATGCCGCCGCATTGGAGCACCTAAAACCCCTAATAGATTCAGGATGATTGAGGATGAAGTTGATGAAGAATGAAAACTACAAACGCACCATTTCGGTATCTGCGGGTGCTGACAAGGCCTATTGGGCGCTGACACAGGGTATGCACAAATGGTGGACGAAACCCGATGCGCCGATGATTAAAACAGGAGACCGGTCAAAATTCACCTTTCCGCCGGGGAAGGGCTACTGGATCTTCGAAGCCATAGCGCTGGAACCAGGCAAACGAGTGGAGATGCTCTGCGTTGACGCTCTGCCTTTGCATGAGGGCAAACCCAGGGAGATCGAAGAGGAGTGGCTGCACACTCGGGTGAGATGGGACATCAAATCTGGCGTCGACGGGACCGAAATTACGGTGGAGCATATCGGGCTGGTGCCGGATCTCTTGTGCTATGACATCTGCGCTGCCGGTTGGGACATGTTCTTCACTGAAAGTCTGAAGGCCTTTCTGGACACCGGGACCGGCAAACCACACCAGGCTCCATAATCTGCCCCGTAGTCAAAAAGGCAGCCTTTTTTGGAACCAGTCTCGCCAGCCGGCCGTCACGGCCACCATACCCTTCTCTTTCATTTAGGCGGCGGTGTTTTTTCAACTCCACTCATATGCAAGCGTCATCCAGCCCTTCACATCATCGTCAAAGGCATCGACGCTTTCCAGGCGGACCCGGTGGCTGCACATCGCGTTATAGCTTTCCAGGCGGCCGTCCGCTTTCTCGCCTTTCAGAGCCAGTCCCAGATCGACGCGTGTTTTCGTCGCGGGAGTGATCAGGGCGAACTGCTTGGACCGGCGGAGACTGACCGATGTTTTTTTGGGCGCAATTTCGATATCGCTTCCCAGATTCTGCGCATAGGCAGTGATCGCATCGTGAATGGGTTTGAGTGCCGCCTTGGCGCCGTCATATTGCGCGGCGACCAGATCGTCCTCACCCGCTGACTCCGGGTTCAGCGCCTTGCTCGCGACCAGGTTGGCAAAGCCGTGGGTCATGCCATGATCGGTCTTCAGATATTTGACGATCTGGCCATGTTTCTCCAGACCCGAGCTGTCGACGATCTTGAGCCAGTCCGCCAACGCCTTGCCGGTTTTCTCTGGCATGTTGGCGATCATGCTTTGGGCCATTTCTTCCGGTGATGCCATGTGCTCCTCCTTTATTTCAATTTGTCATGCAGGCTGCTGAGCGGCCAAAATTCGCTGCGGCACTGTTTGGGCGTCATGAAGCCCATGAGAGGGCCGAGCCACGTGACCATCTTGCCGCTGAGCAGCGGGGCGCCGGTTTCGGCCAGTGCCTTGAGATTGCCGGTAATGAAGGGGCCGCCCTGAGCCATGGACTTCTCTGTTCTGGTGCCTGCCGGGACATTTTCCGTGATCATCGTAAATTCGGTGACACCATCCGTTTCCTTCAGGTCATAGGTGACGGTGCATGGGGGATCGTCAAACTGCGTAAATTTGAAGCTGTGCGCGTAGCGATGCGGCGGGTCGAATTCGAGCACTTCGCCGACAACGCTGGCATATTTGCCGTTCCTGCTCTGCATCGCCATCGGCGCGCCGGGTTTCAAACCCGTGGTGTGGCAAACGGCGCCGAAAAAGAAGGGCAGCACTTCATCGGTCTGGACCAGCAGGTTCCAGACGGTCTCGATCGGCGCGTTGATCATCGCCTTGTACAGGGCCTTTCCCGAACCGGGTGCAGCTGTCGGTACGCTATTGCTGTCGGTCATGTTTTTTCTCCTCCCTGAGCGGCCTTTTGTTCGGCCAGATCCTTGAGCGCGGTCAATCGCCCCGCCCAGTGCGCGCCATATTCGTCGCTCCAGCGCTCGTGAATCATCTGCAGCGGAACCAGATTGAGGTAGAGCAGGCGTGAGCGGCCATCCTTTTCGCTGATCACGAGACCGGCTTTTTCCAGCACAGTCAGATGATTCATGATTGCGATGCGGCTGACGTCGAAAGACCTGGCGAGAATGCCCACGCCCTGACCGGGGCAATCCCGGAGCAGGTCGAGTATCTTGCGCCGGGTCTCGTGGGACAAGGCGTGGAAGATGCGGTCCATATGCGATTCGTCAAACATGTATATATGTAATTACATTATTACATATAAGTCAAGTCACCAGGTCTCAGGCGGTGTTTAACCGTCCAGTAGGTCCAGACTTGTCCGCGAATCGGGCGGTCGTTCAGCCCAACCAGGCGTGCACGCCACCCATGGCTGTGTAGAACAACAGCCAGTAACCCGCATCGATGAAAAACAGAGCCTTGCCTTTTTGCGAGAACAGGTAATTGGTGCCAATGGCCGGCACGATGAAACCCAGTGCAACACCAAATGCTGTCAGCACCTTCACCGCAAAACTCAGATCGATCGCATAAGTCGCGAAGGTATGGGCCAGCGTCCATGAGGCAACCAGGCTGAAGGCGAAGGCCCCGCCATAGATCATTCCCATATTGCCGCCCTGAATCTCTTCCTCGGTCAGCCCGACAGCGCCCATCCATTTCTTGCCCATGACCGGGCCATACCAGATACCCCCGACCAAAAAGCCGGCCAGTGCGGCGACAACCACCGCGATCCAGTTGACATCAAATATATTCATTTCATCCTCCCCACTGTGCCCCTGCGCAGGCAGGGGTCCATCTTCCATACTCAAATCCATGAAATTCGGCAATTATGTCCATGGTAGTTTGCCAAGTCATGACCCATATTCCGGGCGCGCGCGAACGACCGGTCAGGAGATGGGCTCCTGCCTGCGCAGGAGCACAATCACCGTGACTCTGGCCACATTTCCCACTAAAGGCAGCCCCATCATGGCCACCGCAATTCCTTCCCCGCCCAAAGTCGGCATGGTATCCCTTGGTTGTCCCAAGGCTTTGGTCGACAGTGAGCGCATTCTCACGCAGCTCCGGTCCGACGGCTACGACCTGTCTCCGGACTATGCCGGTGCGGATGTCGTGCTGGTCAATACCTGCGGTTTTCTTGACAGCGCGAAGGAGGAAAGCCTCGAAGCCATTGGCGAGGCGATGGCCGAAAACGG
>JBCBZY010000283.1:0-3912 GCA_039815115.1 Pseudomonadota bacterium
CCCTCGCTTGCAAGAGGGCAAGAGCCGGATTGTACCCCGCCTGTCAGGGTTTGGCTGGCGCCGCTTTTCGGAATTCTTCTTCAATATCATAAAGCGCGCCGCGCCATTCCCAGTAGTTATAGGCCAGTTCCCGGGATTCGGTATCTTCCGGATAGCCCTGAGCTGTCAAATCCCGGTCCATTTTGCCCGAGAGAAAGACATCTTCCAGAATATGCCGCCCATCCGGTTTGACATTCTCCACATAATAGCTGTCCAGAAATGGTCGAAAATCGCCTCGTTCCGCAATCCTGTCCAGCAAGCCTTCTTCCAGCAACCAGCCATTCATAATTGCAACGCGAAAAGCCGCCCGCGTCGTTGCGGCGCTCCATCCGTGCGTTTTCTGGCATCTGGAAGCAACCTTCTCTGCTAGCGAAAACGCGTCCTCCTCTTTCCCCGACCGCGCCATGGCGAAAAAGTTGCGGGATTCTGCCGGAGAAACAGCTTTGCTGATACAATCGACGTTCGGCGCGGTCATAATACCATCTGTGGGCAGTTCCACGGTAGCGGTGGCAGCGGCAGTCAGGAAAATCAGGCTGGACAACATGCTGATCAATTCAGCTGATCATCGCCATGCCGCCATTGACGTGCAGTGTCTGGCCCGTGACATAAGCGGCTTCATCGCTTGCGAGATAGGTCACCGCCGCGCCAATATCGCCACCCTCACCCATTTTTCCGGCAGGAATCTTTGCGTTGATCGCTGCTTTCTGATCGTCAGTCAGCGCATCCGTCATCGGCGAGGCGATAAAGCCCGGTGCAACGCAGTTCACCGTTATTCCGCGCGAGGCCAATTCCTGGGCCAGAGCCTTGGACATGCCCACCAGGCCGGCCTTGGATGCGACATAATTGACCTGTCCCGGATTTCCCGTTGCACCCACGACCGAAGTTATCGAAATAATCCGTCCGGTTCTCGCCTTCATCATCGGTCGGGCAGCTGCACGGGCCAGACGAAAGGCCGATTCCAGATTGACCTGGAGTACATCCGACCAGTCCTCGTCCGACATACGCATAGCCAAACCGTCGCGGGTGATCCCGGCATTGTTGATCAATATGTCGATCTTGCCCAGTTTTTCGATCACTTCCGGCACCAGCCCGTTGACCTCTTCCGGCTCGGACAGATTGCACGGGATGACGGCATGCCCCTCTCCGGCCAGTTCCGGGACCAGTTCCATCAATGTGAGTTTGAGGGTTCCGGAAATCGCCAGGGTGGCCCCCTGCTCCGCGAGCGATTT
This sequence comes from Pseudomonadota bacterium, assembly GCA_039815115.1. Taxonomy (GTDB): domain Bacteria; phylum Pseudomonadota; class Alphaproteobacteria; order Sphingomonadales; family Sphingomonadaceae; genus Parasphingorhabdus. The sequence continues at coordinate 1,269 of JBCBZY010000283.1, forward strand.
GGCGATGGCAGAACCAATTCCGCCGGATGCCCCGGTTACAAGCGCCGTTTTTCCAGTCAAATCAAACATGCATATCTCCCTCGGCATGATCAGTATTCCAGATAGTAGAGTATAATTTCTTCGGCCTTTGCCCCGTTGGACTCATAAAGCTTGCGGGCCGCTATATTGTCTTTTTCGGTTCCGAGCCAGCATTCTTCGCAGTCTCTTTCGTCGGCCAGTTTCAGCATGTGGTCGAGGATTTTTTTGGCTATGCCCCGGCGGCGATATTCCGGAATCACGTCGATCTCGTCGAGGTAAAGCTCATCCGGCTTGTCCGGGCGCTTGTGCACAATGGCCGTGGATTTGCCGATGACCATGCCATCCAGAACCGCCACCACGAGCCAGTGTGTCGGTTCTGCAAGGAACTCAGCAAGCAGGTGCGGTTTGACCGTTTCGTCAAACAGGTCATCCGCAACATTGTCCATGACCGCGCTGTTTTTCGAGGTGATCTCGAAAATCTCGAGGCCGTCCGGAACAGACAGTTCAGGCGTCTTTCAGGAAGGTTTCTATGTCTGCCATAGAAACCAGACTGACATTGCCCGCGTCCCTGTTGATTCGCTTGACCATGCCGCCCAGTACCTTGCCGCCAAATTCGACAAATTCGTCAACGCCTTGTTCGGACATCGCCAATACCGACTCCCGCCAGCGGACCGTCCCGGTTACCTGTTCCACCAGCAATTGGCGGATGACATCCACATCATCAGCCGCCGCTGCCGTGACATTGGCAAATACGGGAACTTTTGGAGGCAGTATGGTGGATTCTGCCAGCGCTTCCTCCATGGCTTCCGCCGCCGGCTTCATCAGGGAACAATGAAATGGCGCCGAAACGGGCAGTTTCACACCGCGCTTGATGCCGTGATCCTTAACCGCATCAATCGCCCGATCGATCGCAGCCATTTGACCGGAAATGACAACCTGGGTGGGATCATTGTCATTGGCGACGGTACAGACTTCTCCTTGCGCAGAAGCCTTTGCGAGGCCTGATGCCTTTTTGATATCCGCGCCGAGCAAGGCCGCCATGCCTCCTTCGCCAACAGGAACGGCCTTTTGCATCGCCTGACCGCGCAATTTCAACAGCTTTGCGGTTGTGGTCAGGTTCAGCGCGCCCGCAGCACAAAGCGCGGAATATTCGCCGAGGCTGTGGCCGGCAACATAGTTGCACAATTCGTCAATATCCTTGCCACCTTCCTTTTCCATCACCCGGAACGTTGCGATGGCATTGGCCATGATGGCAGGTTGGGCGTTTTCCGTGAGTATCAGCTCGTCTTCCGGTCCGTCACACATCAGCTGGAACAGGTTCTGTTCCAGCGCGTGATCGACTTCCTGGAATACTTCTCTCGCCGTAGAATGCGATTCCGCCAGTTCCTTCCCCATGCCGACGGCCTGGCTGCCCTGACCCGGAAAAATAAACGCCCTCATAAAAGCCCCTTGATATGTCGGTTTACATGCAAATTCATTCTGCCGCAGTTAGGGGCGAAAGCTGCATGTTGCAAGTTTCGTCCCTTCTGATGCGGCTATATCCGATTGCGATTGCCTATTTTTAATTGCTCAATTAGTTTGTCATGATGGAACTTGCCCAATTCGAAAAACGACTGTCTGCGGCATGTACAAGGGCACTGGAAACAGACGGGAAAATCAGCGAATTGCAGCGCCTTTCGGGCGGGGCGAGCATGGAGAGCTGGGCCTTTGTTTTTGGCGGTGAGGAATTCGTGCTGCGCCGACTCCCATCCGGAATTTCAGCAGATGACGAAGGCTTGCGCGGGATCCCGCTGGCAATACAGGCTGACGTGATTGATCAGGCGGTTAAGGCGGGTGTCTCGGCCCCGGTAGTTCGCGGCCGACTGATACCGGAGGACGGGATCGGTGAAGGCTTTTTCATGGACCGGGCGAAGGGCGAGACCTTGCCGCACAAGATTTTGGGTAATCCCGAATATTTATCGGCCGAAGCGACACTTTCCAACCAGTGCGCAGCGCAATTGGCCGCCATCCACAGCATTGACCCCGCCACGCTTCCTGACAGCCTGGAATATTTCTCGCCACGCGAACTGATTCAGTTGCAGAAGGACAAATATCACGAGATTGGTGGCAGCATTCCGATTTACGAATATGCCTTCCACTGGTTGTTCGAAAATGCCCCGGAAACCGACGCCCGCGAACCCGTGCACGGCGATTTCCGGATGGGCAATTTGATGATCACGCCCGACGGGATCTCGGCCGTACTCGACTGGGAACTGGCCCGCTTTGGCGATCCGGTTCAGGATCTCGCCTATCTGTGCACCCCGAGTTGGCGCTTCGGCCATTATGACAAGGTCGCTGGCGGATTTGACAGCCAGGACAATTTTCTCGCGGCCTACGCCCGCCATTCGGGTCAGGAAGTGGATCCGGACCGGTTTCGCTTCTGGCTGATCTATTCCACCCTGTGGTGGGGCGTGGCCTGTATGGTCATGGGCGAAATCTGGCGTTCGGGCGGGGATCGCTCGCTGGAACGGACGGTGATCGGTCGGCGGGTATCCGAGGTGGAAATCGACCTCGCCCTTCTGTTTGAAGAGCAGTTACCCGATGCCATCTGCACGAAACTCGACTGGCAGGTTCCCGATACGGAAAC
>JBCBZY010000353.1:0-2719 GCA_039815115.1 Pseudomonadota bacterium
GCAATCATCTCGAGATCGAAATTCGTGCGTTGCTCGAGCCGCTGGTGCTCGAGCAACTTCCCTTCGGATTCCAGCTCCTTCAGCCGCACGCCCAACTCCAGCTTGATCGCCTCCATCGCCTGTTTCATCGTCGGACCCGGCGTCACATAGTGGGAATTGGCAAAAATCCTTACCCGGTTGAGGCTCGCCCCCTTTTTGCCGGTCAGCGGGTCAAATTCGACAATTTCTTCAATTTCGTCACCAAAGAAAGATATCCGCCAGGCCATGTCTTCATAGTGCGACGGGAATATCTCCAGATTGTCGCCCCGGACCCGGAAGTTCCCGCGGGCAAAGGCCTGATCATTCCGCTTGTACTGCAGCGAAACCAGCTTGCGGATGATATCCCGCTGATCGACCGCCTGTTCCTTTTTGAGGTCGAAAATCATCGCCGAATAGGTTTCCACCGATCCGATACCGTACAGGCAGGATACCGAGGCCACGATGATGACATCATCCCGCTCCAGCAAGGACCGCGTGGCGCTGTGCCGCATCCGGTCAATCGCTTCGTTTACCGAGCTTTCCTTCTCGATATATGTGTCAGACCGGGCGACATAGGCCTCCGGCTGATAATAGTCGTAATAGCTGACAAAATACTCGACGGCATTGTCAGGAAAGAAGCTTTTGAACTCGCCATAGAGCTGGGCGGCGAGGATCTTGTTGGGGGCCAGAATGAGGGCGGGCCGCTGCAGCTTTTCAATGATTTTTGCCATGGTAAAGGTCTTGCCCGAGCCAGTAACACCCAGGAGCACCTGATCCTGATCACCTTCAGAAATCCCTTCGACAAGTTCCGAAATGGCAGTTGGCTGGTCGCCCGATGGCTGAAAATCGCTGACCAGTTCAAAACGCTTCCCGCCCTCGGATTTTTCGGGACGAGCTGGCTTGTGCGGAACGAAATCCTCGCCGGTTTCCGGTTCGGCCAGCCCCTCTCTTATCACCAGTTTTGCCATAACGAATCTATGGAACAAAAAGGGATCATTGTCATCCCAATTCTGGACGGAAGCGGGAGCAAATTTACAAGACTTTCGGCCGCGGCTATGGCAAGTACGACGAAACGAAATAAATTGAGGGATAGCTCGTGAAAAAAATTCTGGTTTCTGCCGCTGTCGTGGCACTGGTTTCCGGTTGCGCCGACAACGGCGCGGACGCCGATGGAGACGGCAAGATCACAACCGAAGAAGTGGCCGCCGAAATAAACGAGGTCACAATCGAACCGGGTGAGTGGGAAAACACGGTCGAGATTGTCGACGTGGAAATAGAAGGCATGCCCAACGGCGTACCGCCCGGAATGATCGAAAGAATGAAGAGCCAGAAGACGGTGAGCAAGTCCTGTATGACCGAGGAAATGGCGAAAGATCCGGGTGCCCAGTTTTTTGCCGCGCAGGAGGAGTTTGACTGCGAAGTGAAGAAATTCAACATGAGCGGCGGAGCGATTGATTCCGAATTGTCCTGCAAAAACATGAACAATGGCGCAGGAGAAATGAACATGGCCATGTCCGGTCAATATGGGCCGAGCAGCTATGACATGGTGCTCAACATGGACGGCGGAGCCGGACCAGTGAAAATGAAGATTTCGGCCAAGAATGTCGGCAAACGGGTGGGTGACTGCCCCGCCGGCTGATAACTTCAACAACGCGAAAAATTCCAAACGCAGCGCAGCCAGCCGGTTTCGCTGCGTTTTTTGTAGGCGCCGGATTCGTTCCGCCTCGCTGGTGGAGGGAGAAATGATCTCGCAGGTCATTGCATCTGACCACGCGACTGATAGGTTTCACTCCGAAACCGAATCAGTCCAAAGGAGAGACCATATGATCGCCTACACAATGCTCGGAACCAACGACAAGGAGAAGGCTTTCGCCTTTTACGATGCCCTGTTCGAAGGGACCGGTATCAAGCGGCTGTTCAAGACGCCGCTTGGCGGGCAGTTTTATGGCAAGGCTCCGGGTCAGCCGATGCTGTGCATCACCTCGCCCTATGACGAAGGAGATGCGTGTTTCGGCAATGGCACCATGGTGGCTCTGCAATTTGAGGACACGGCGGAAATCGATCGCCTGCATGCCAAGGCGCTGGAAATTGGCGGCAAGGATGAAGGCGAACCAGGCTGGCGCGCGCCAGATGTATTCTACGGCGCCTATTTCCGCGATCTCGACGGCAACAAGCTTTGCGTATGCAAGATGAACATGGGAGGATGATACGATGATCGGCTATGTAACTCTGGGAACCAATGATCTGGAAAAGGCACGCGCCTATTATGACGGCCTGCTTGGGGAACTGGGCGCGAAGCGGCTGATGGAACTGGAAGAAAATGGTTTCACGCTCTACGGCACCGACATGGCAAGTCCCTCCATTGCAATCACGGAACCCTATAACGGTGAGCAGGCACAGGCCGGCAATGGCAACATGATCGCGCTCCAGATGCAGGAGCGATCCCAGGTCGACGGTTTCTACAACAAGGGTCTTGAACTGGGCGGCACGGACGAAGGCGCGCCCGGAGTTCGGGGTGATGACGGGCCGATGGCTTTTTATGCGGCCTATTTCCGGGACCCGGAAGGCAACAAGCTTTGCGCTTTCCGCCTTGGGCCGGCATAAGAACAACCTGACCAAGGGGATAATCATGAAACAGGCATTTTTGGCCTTCGCGGCCGCTGGCACTCTTATGGCAGGTGCGCCCTCCTATGCTCAGTCC
>JBCBZY010000255.1:0-4275 GCA_039815115.1 Pseudomonadota bacterium
GAGCTGCTGTTCGAACAGGTGAAGCTTGGCGACCGGGTTATCGTGACAGACGGCAAGATGCTGAATGTCGGACAGACAATTGTGGCTGGGTGATTTCTACCGCAGTCAGTGAGTCGGCAATCTGTCAATAGTCCTCCCTCGCTTCCGTCGCCTGTGCCGTTTGCGTGATGCCACCTGAAGTGCCCTTGCGGATCAGGCTTCGCGCCTCCGCAATGGCGGCACTTTGCGACATCTCGCCCCTGGATATCTGTGTACCTATTTCCAGCAGGCGTCCGCTGATCACCGTGCCGGTTTCCGCTTCTTCGGTAATGGCGATCCCGCCAGAACGCGCCATCACGGCGTCCCATTCGTCGCGTACGGATTGCCAGTAGTCCTGGGTCTTGTTCCAATAGCTGTCGGCGGCTGCAAACGGATAGCCGTCATATTTTTTATAGGTGTTGAGTACCGATTCCTGGACAATTGGCACCAGCTTCCCGTCAACCAGACCCATTTTGGTATTGTCTTGCCAGTGGATCCAGCCCCCGGGCATCGGCTGGTGCCGATTGATCGCGTTGTAGCGATCGTAAACAGGATTACGGGTCGCATCGCGGCGGGCGAGGGGACGCAGGGTCCAGTTGGAGCGCCAGCGGCGCACGCCATTGGTCGTTGTCCACTGACCCCAGCCGGCATAGCGCGGGCTGTCATCCACCTGATAGACCGTCTGGGACCAGCGGCCCTTGCGCAGTCGCTCCGGCACATCTTCCAATACCCATTTGTCGGGGCCGGCATAGGCGAGAATCTGTTTCGGTTCATATTCCCAGTCCTGCCGCCAGTGCTTGACGATAAACGGATCCTCGTCCGACCCGACCACCAGAAGATGCTGGAGAATGATTTTCCGCCCGGTATCCTCTATGACACGGACGCTTTCATGACCGCCCGAGATTTTCGCTTTTATCGGCGTGTAATCCGCATGCCAGGCGGTTGTTTCCTTCATGTCGAAGGTCACTTTATAGTTCCCTGCCATCGCCAGAATATCAGCACGGTCCGCCTCAAAGCTGGCTTGTTCCTGCTGCGCGGTGCGTCTTTCTACCGGATCGTCCGCCAGAATCGGCGTTAACGGCATGCCACCAGCGAATAGTGCGGTTCCAAGCATAAGTGTAAATCTGTTCATGATATTCTCCGTTCGATGTGTTTCAGAAGCTGGCGCTCAACGAGACGCTGAAATTGCGTCCCGGCTGGGTGAAAGCTTCGGTGATGGTCGATGTGTCGGTTAGTCCGCGGACGTCGTTCCAGTAGGCGTAGGTTTCATTGGTGATGTTGAACAATCCGGCGCGCACCGTGAAATTGTCATTGATCCGGTAAAAGGCGGTGGCGTCGAGAATGACGAATTCATCCGGACGGAAACAGGTGCCATTGCACACCCCGGTTGTTTCATTGGCTTCCTTGCGCGCGTTGTAAGTGGCGATAACTTCACCGCCAAACTGGTTTCCCGGATCACGGTAACCGATGCCCAGCACGGCGTTGAGCGGGTCCACGGTCGACAATGCGGCCACGCCAGCGGGTGACTCCACTTCGCCATCCGCATAGGCTAGCGCAAACCGGGCGCGAAATCCGTTGTCGGCTTCATAGGTGGCCTTGACCTCAAAGCCATGTACCTGAACGCTTTCCAGATTGACGAACTGGAACACGGCCGGGTCCATGGGCGTGAAGCTACCGGAAACCTGTTCCTGACTGATGAAATCATCATAGTCGGCGTAAAAGCCGGTCAGCGACAGAAAAATCTCGTCGGTGGCATAGCGGATGCCACCTTCCACACTTTCACTGCTTTCGGGCCTCAGATCAGGATTGGGTTCCGAGGTGTAGCCGAACGCCAGGTTTTCGAAGAAATTATTGACCTGGCTTGGTGTCGGCGCGCGAAACCCGTGGGCATAATTGCCAAACAGGCGGACTTCCTCGCTGAGCTTGGCCACGATCCCCAGCTTGGGAGACAGCTCCGATCCGTCCTGACCGGCAGGGCTGAAGCCGGGGAGCAACGGGTCGTCCGCGGGATCGAGATCATAGAAATCAAAACGCAGAGCCGGGAAGACTGTGACCGCGCCGTCACCAAAGCTGATTTCATCCCCGACAAAGACTCCACCAAGAGTGAAATCGGTGACCGGGAAAGCGCGGCTGGGGAATGTCTCGCCGAACGGCGGGACGACGCCATCGCGCAAGCCTTCTTGCCGGGTCCAGCTGATGTCGCCGCCAAAGGCGATGCGGTGATTGATCGATCCGGTGTCGAAGCCTGACCGAAGCTCCAGGTTGGCGCCGTATACTTCGTTGTCGAAGGTGTTCAGTCGTTCCCGGTCTGGACGAGGTGTCGCCCCTGTGGGGGAGCGATCTTCATCGGCAAATTGCCGGTCTTTGCCATCCTGCCAGTAGGCCGCGAAATGTGCGTAGTCGATCAGGCCGTTTCCGTCTGTATCCGCATCATAGGTCCAGTCCAGTGAGGCACGGACGCGCTCGGTAGTGTCGAGCGCAGTCAGATTGTCGACATTCCAGCTGGGGAACGGGCCGAACAAAAAGACCGGCCCGCGACCCGACAGGATATTGGAGAAAACTTCCCGCTCGAGATATTCTCCGGTCAGCCGGACCTTGTGATCGCCGCTTTCCCAAACCAGCTTGCCCAGAAATGCATTGGACTCCCCGTTCTGGGGGTTGGGCGTGGTGCGAGTGGAGTCTTCGGTATCGATCGTGCCCTGATTGTCGAGCTCTTCAAAATCCCGCCGCGAATAGGCCAGCATGGCGGAAACATCCCCCACTCGCCCTGCGAGGGCAATGGTTTCCGAAAATTCTTCATCCGCGGAGCTATATTGTGCTCTGCCGAACCCGCCGAAATTGTTTCCGCCCAGCAGATCGGAAGGATCGGAAGTAGTGAAGCTGACAGCACCCGAGAGGCCATCGCTGCCATAGAGGGCTGAAGCCGGTCCACGCAGTATTTCAATCGATTTTACCAGACCCACATCCGTGGACCCGCCGCGCCCGACCTCTTGTGCTCCAAAAGAAAAACCCTGGGGCGTGCGGATGCCGTCGACCTGAATGAGGACCCGGTTTCCACCAATGCCGCGAATATTGAAATCTTCATTGCCGGCCCGACCGGTCGTTCCGAGAGCTGCGCCGAAACGGGCAGGGGCCCGGCGAACGGTGACACCAGGCTCGAAGCGGACGACGTCGCGGATGTCGGTGGCCAGTTCGTCGGCAATCTGTTCGCTATCGATTACGGTAACCGTAGCGGGAGCGTCCTTGACCTCGATCGGCGAACGGGTTGCCGTGACGGTGATGACGTTCGAATCCTCGAACCCCGCTTCATCTTCGGCAGCTTCCGCATTTCCTGCGAATGACAATGCCCAGATGCCGGACGCACAAACTCCTGCGCAAAAGCGCATGTTTTTCTTCATATTGATTTCCCTCTGAGCCTTGTTGATAATGCAAATGACTCGCAAAAGCAATTACCCTTTGGCATTGGAAAGTGTCAATCGGAATTGTTGAAAAGGCCTCTGAGATCCCATAAATATCTGGGAAACAGGGGTTAAATCATGCGCTTTCAAACCTAAATGCTAGTGGTCTGAAGGAACTGTGACAGTTATTTGGGCTTTATGCGCATTGAGAAACATCCATCCCTGATCAGCAAGCTGATCTTGGGATATTGTATTTTTTTCGCTTCAGCCGAAATGCTCCTGTCGATAATCGGACGAATAAACTATCCGAAATATATTGACCTTTGGATGGGGTTTCTCGGAGTGTTTTATGTCTTGCCGATTGCCGCCATCGGAGAAATTATCGGGACAGTTGTGGTTGCCCATGTCATTGTTTTGGCCATCATTGTTTTTTTGGCGTTTGTAAGATTTGGACCGAAATCTGAGCAAGTTGGGCTGGAAAACGAGCAGAACAAATAGGTTTTACCGTAGCTATTTCTCTTTTTCTTTTTCCTCGTCCGGAACCAGGTCGGTAAATTCCGTAGAAATGGCCATGAGCGCCCATACGGCCAGGGTGGGAAGCAATTTGGGCGGGAGCTTGACGATTTGATCATCACCTTCGTTCATCGACCACATGGCGAACAATACAAGGCCGACCAGCAAAATGCTCCAATATTGGCGTTCGGAATAGGTGACGAACAAAATGGCGGTTACTGCAGCGGCCGTGATGATCAGTAACAGGACATAGTCCATGGTTGGAATATCCCCGATGCTGCCCAGGCTGATGCCAATCACGGCGCCGAAAAAGATATTGAGCGCATTGATCGAAGCCTCATATTCC
>JBCBZY010000241.1:0-4537 GCA_039815115.1 Pseudomonadota bacterium
GGCCGGACTGGGCGATCTGCTGGGAATCCTGGCCGGGATCATCCTTGGTCTGATCGCCATATTTTTCCGACAGAATGTCATCAATTTCGTCCAGATGCTGACAGGGCAAAATCTGTGGGATCCTTCGATCCGTTTTCTCACCGAACTGCCCGCGCGAACAGATCCGATGGAAGTGCTCGGCATAGCCATGCTGGCCTTGCTCTTCAGTTTTCTGGCGACGCTCTATCCCGCGTTCAAGGCGGCCAGCACTGATCCCGTTCAGGTGCTTCGCTATGAGTGAAATGTCTAACGCAAAAGTGGTGGAGCTGCGAGATGTCCGGCGCAGTTTTTCGCAGGGAGACGTACGGATTGATGTGCTGAAGGGCGTTGATCTGGATATCCATTCCAATGAAATTGTCGCACTTTTGGGGCCGTCGGGTTCAGGCAAATCAACCTTGTTGCAGGCCATTGGGTTGCTGGAAGGCGGATTTGAAGGGTCGATCAGGCTCGCGGGGGAAGAAACCGCACAAATGTCCGCCAGCGGGCATACCCGTATCCGGAGGGAACTGCTGGGGTTTGTGTATCAGTTCCATCACCTTCTCCCGGACTTTTCGGCCAAGGAAAACGTTGTGATGCCGCAGTTGATTGCAGGTGCGGGGAAGGGAGCCGCGGAGCTTCGTGCCGAATCTCTGCTCACCAGCCTCGGCCTGGATCAGCGGCTGGATCACAAGCCCAGCAAATTGTCAGGCGGGGAACAGCAGCGTGTCGCAGTTGCACGTGCGCTGGCTAACGCGCCGAAACTGGTGCTAGCTGACGAGCCTACCGGAAATCTGGACGAGGCTACGGCGGATATTGTGCTCGCCGAACTCATGTCGCTAGTGCGGGAAGAGGGGAGTGCCGCGCTTATTGCCACCCATAACGAGCGCCTGGCTGCCAAAATGGACCGGGTCGTCAGGCTGCATGAGGGTGTTTTAGACTAGGCTTTTCAGACAGAAGAGAGATTGTCTTTGACTTTTGCGCAGTGAATATCGATCTGGATTATGAATAGAACAGACGAATGGCAACAAACGGGGCGCATGAATGCAAATTACAGATTTCGAAGTGAAACAGGCGGATGGTTCCGCACTGGATTTGTCGGCGCATAAGGGAAAAGTCCTGCTGATCGTGAACACCGCATCAAAATGCGGCTTTACGCCACAATATGAAGGGCTGGAAAAGCTGCACAAGGAATATGCAGACCGCGGCCTTGAGGTTTTGGCTTTTCCCTGCAATCAGTTTGGCAATCAAGAGCCTGGAGATGCCGAGGAAATCAAGAATTTCTGTAGTCTGAACTATGATGTCAGTTTTCCGCTCATGGCAAAAATAGATGTGAACGGAGATGATGCAGATCCGCTTTGGAAGCATCTCAAGTCCGAGAAATCAGGATTGCTGGGTTCGCGTATCAAATGGAACTTCACGAAATTTCTCATCGATCGCGAAGGCAATGTGGTCGCCCGGCATGGACCGGCGGTAAAACCCGAACAGCTCAAAAGCGAAATAGAGGAACTACTCTGAGCGCTTTCTCCAAGTTGCTGTGGAAAACCGGTCGATAGGTCACGGCAAACAATCTAAACATTGGCGAATCTTCCGGGATGGCGATAGGCTGCCGCCATGGCGCAAATTCCGTTCGTTCACCTCAGATCTTTCTCCGCTTACACCATTTTGGACGGCGCCATGGAGCCGAAGGCCATTGGCCTAGCTGCTCTGGAACGGAGTTTCCCCGCGGTCGGCCTTGCTGACCGGATAGGTCTGTTTGCCTCCATGGCATTTGATGACGGTTGCCGCGCCAGCGGAATTCAGCCGATTACCGGATGTTTTCTGCGGATAGCGAGACCAGATCATCACGGAGACAAACCGGCGATGGACTGGTTGGCGCTCTATGCCCAGAACGAGCAAGGCTATGCCAATTTGTGTCGGCTGGTGTCGGCGTCACATCTCGAACGGCCGATCGAGATGGATGCGCATATTCCTTTTGAGCTCTTGGAAAAACATAATTCCGGGTTGATTGCATTGACCGGAGGCGGGGAGGGAGCCCTCGCACGGCTGATCGCAGAGGAACAGCAGGCCGAAGCCGAAGCCTATCTGACGCGTCTGGAGAAATCTTTTGATGGCCGACTTTATATCGAATTGTCGCGCAGAGACGATCCGGTGGAAATGGCCGCCGAAAAAGGATTGATCAGCCTTGCAATGTCCCGGAACATCCCTCTCGTTGCCACTAATCCGAGCTGTTTTGCCGATCCTGATTTCCACGAAGCCCATGATGCAATGACCTGTATCGCCGGGTCTGCCTATGTCGAAAATGACGATCGCGACAAACCGTCACCCCATCTCTGGATGAAGAGTGCATTGGTGATGGAAGAAATTTTTGGCGACATACCCGAAGCACTGGAAAATACGGTCGTTATCGCCCGGAGGTGCGCCTTTTCTCCGCCGCGCCGCGATCCCATTTTGCCGAGTCTTGCTGGCGATTTGGCAGGAGAGGCTGAGCAGTTGCGAGCCGATGCGAAAGCTGGACTTGAAATTCGCCTTGCCGTGATCCGTGATCTCGATGACGAGCAGAGACAGGTCTATTTTGATCGCCTGGATTTCGAGCTCGATGTGATCATCAATATGGGTTTTCCCGGCTATTTCCTGATCGTTGCTGATTTCATCAAATGGGCGAAAGACCAGGACATCCCGGTGGGTCCCGGGCGTGGTTCGGGGGCAGGCTCGGGTGTTGCCTGGGCGCTGACGATCACGGATCTGGATCCCATCAAGCTAGGCTTGCTGTTCGAACGCTTCCTCAATCCGGAGCGCGTGTCGATGCCGGACTTTGATATCGACTTTTGTGAAACGCGCCGCGGCGAAGTGATTCGCTACGTGCAGGAAAAGTACGGAACGGGACAGGTCGCGCAGATCATCACTTTCGGAAAGCTGAAGGCGCGGGCGGTTCTCCGAGATGTCGGGCGCGTGTTGCAGATGCCATATGGGCAGGTGGACAGGCTGACTAAACTTGTTCCCAATCATCCGACAGACCCGTGGGACTTGAAACGCGCGCTGAATGGCATCTCGGAACTGGCTCAGGACTACAAGCAAGCCGACGTAAAACGCCTGTTTGATCTGGCGATGAAACTTGAGGGGCTGCCCCGTCACAGCTCCACACACGCGGCCGGCGTCGTGATCGGTGATCGACCACTTGACCAGCTGGTGCCGCTCTATCGGGACCCGCGTTCAGACCTGCCGGTCACGCAGTTCGACATGAAATTTGTCGAACAGGCAGGCCTGGTCAAATTCGACTTTCTCGGACTGAAAACGCTGTCCGTTTTGAAGAAGGCGGTAGAACTGCTCGCGGAGCGCAATATCGACGTTGATCTGGAGTCTCTCGACTGGGATGACCCGAAGGTTTTTGAGCTCCTGCAAAGAGGCGATACAGTGGGGGTGTTTCAGCTGGAATCGGAGGGCATGCGACGGACACTGGCGGCCGTCAAACCCACCAATTTCGGAGACATCATCGCGCTGGTGTCGCTTTATCGCCCGGGGCCGATGGACAATATCCCGCTATTCGGCGATCGCAAAAACGGCCGTGCCGAGATCGCGTATCCCCATCCGTTGCTCGAAGACATCCTCGAGGAAACCTATGGCATCATCGTTTATCAGGAGCAGGTGATGCAGGCGGCGCAGGTAATTGCCGGCTACTCTCTCGGAGAAGCAGATTTGCTGCGTCGCGCAATGGGAAAGAAGATCCAGTCCGAGATGGACGCGCAGCGGACCAGATTTGTCGAGGGGGCAGCCGCTAATGATGTGGGGCCTCAACAGGCGAACGAATTGTTCGACTTGATTGACAAGTTTGCCGGCTATGGCTTCAACAAAAGTCATGCAGCGGCCTATGCGTTGCTGGCCTATCAGACCGCTTGGCTGAAAGCGCATTATCCACACGAATTCTTCGCTGCATCAATGTGTTTCGACATGCATCAGAGCGAGAAACTCAGCATTTTTGTCGATGACATGAAGCGGCTGGGGGTTACAGCTCTGCCGCCGTCAATCAACAAAAGCCGGCCCTACTTCGCCGTCGAAGAGCAAGAAGGTGCCTTGCTCGCCGTTCGCTATGCTCTGGCAGGTCTGAAGAACGTAGGCGAAAAAGCGATGCAGGGACTGGTCGCTGAGCGCTCGGAAAATGGCCATTTTCAGTCGATTGACGACTTCGCAAATCGGATAGACCCGGCCGGGATGAACAAACGACAGATTGAAAGCCTTGCAGCCGCGGGGGCGTTTGATGAACTGGAACCCAATCGGGCGATGGTTCATCAGGGCGCAGACATGATATTGTCGGTGGCCAATAGTGCGGCCGAAGCACGAACCAGTGGGCAGGGCGGTTTGTTCAGCGATGGCGAAGCCGGGGACATGCAAGCGATCCGTCTTCCAGACGCCGAAGGCTGGGATCTCAGCGAGATTATGATTCGCGAACGCGACGCTTTCGGTTTCTATTTCGCATCGCATCCGATTTCCCAATATGCTGCCGTCACGTCTGCTCATGGAGCAC
>JBCBZY010000305.1:0-3430 GCA_039815115.1 Pseudomonadota bacterium
CCTTGATCACCTTGGGCAGTTCATCATAGCTTTTGAGCTTGGCGCCCATGGCGTTGAACACCATCTGCCCCTGGCGACCGCGCATCTTCATCCACGGCATCCAGTCCGAAATCCGTACCCAGCTGATCGTCGGATAGACGGTCGGGTTTCTGGTGTCGAGCATCTCGTCGGCGAGGAACGCAAAGTCGAAAATTTCCATCGCGTGATATTTGTTGCCGACATAGTCCTGATAATCACCGGCGAGCACGTTATGGTAGAAGAGCGGAACCTCAAACGGCATGAACATCCATTTGCCATGTCGCCGCAATGTCGAGATTTTATAGGGCTTGCCGTCAGCGCTGTAAGGATAGTTCGGGCGGCTGTTCACCGGATCATTGGCAATCTGCATCACCTTGACATTCTCTCCGGTCCAGGGATTTTCCCAGGTCCGCAGCACTTCATTGGTCTTGGGATCCAGATAGAACATCACTTCCCGGCTCACCTGGCGGTACCCGACACCCCGTTTCGGATCCTCGATCCGCACGCACTGGCGAACATTCATGCCTTCGCCGTTGAACAGATGCCGGTCAGGCTCGCCTTGAACGCGCGAATAGACGCGTCCGGACCAGTGATAGACAGCCGGGACACCGTCTGCCGTACCGCATTGGGTGCGTTTCATGATTTCCAGCGCATCTTCGGGCTTGTCAGGGTCCAGTGTCCTGGCCGACGCTGGAACGCTGATGGCGAATGCCAGTGCAGTCGATGCGAGTGCGACGTGCCTAAAAATGTTTCTCATATCCCGTTTCTCCCAGAAATTTGGCGCCGAATGACGCAACTGACGATGCAATTATTTTCACTTTCTGGTTGACTTTAGATTTGTCCGGACAAATTGTGAAGGGGCAATATCACTCAACCGCAATTTTGGAACCCATGTCGGCTTTTACCAATCTTCTTTTCGTCCCCGCCAATCGCCCTGAACGCTTTGAAAAAGCAGCTAAAAGTGGTGCGGACTTGATTTGCATTGATCTGGAGGATTCGGTTCCGGCCGAACAGAAAGACAGCGCCCGGGAGTCGGTACTGGAAAGCCTGAAAACACTGGATCGGTCAAAAACAGCGGTGCGAATCAATGGTCTGAAGACGAGGGCGGGACTTCAGGATCTGCTCGCTCTTGCAAACACGGACATCTGTCCTTCCATGGTTTTTCTGCCAATGGTGGAAAGTTGTGCCGAGGTTGAAATTGCGAATGAAATCATCGGCGACAGGATTGATGGCCTGGTGCCTCTGATTGAAACAGTGCAGGGGTTGCGAGCGGGAGATCAAATCGCTGCCGCACCAGGAGTTAGTGCGATGATGTTCGGTGGCGGCGATTTTTCCGCGCAGCTGGGCACGAAACTCGAATGGGAACCTTTGCTCACTGCACGGGGAGAGTTCATTCTCTGCTGCGCATCCGCCGGCATTTTGGCGATTGACGTACCCTATATCGACATGGGGAATATGAAGGGACTGGAAGAAGAATGCCGGAAGGCCAAGACGCTGGGCTTTCATGCCAAGGCGACTATCCACCCGGCGCAGATTGAAACCGTCCGTACCATCATGCGGCCATCCGAAGAGGAACTGGCCGAAGCGCGTGAAGCGATCGCAATATTTGAATCCGCGGGTGGCAAGGCGGTTCGCCATAACGGGCGCATGCTTGAAGCTCCGATAATGCAGCGATACCGGAACATTGTGGCGGCGGGCTGAAACGGGCAACATGACCAGGCAAGAATCAAACAGCGAGGACAAATTACATGCGTGATGGAGTGATAGAAGTCAGCCCGGGCCGGTTTCGGGAAACCTTTGGCCGGTATTATGAGGATTTCGAGATCGGGCATATTTACGAACATCGCCCCGGCCGGACGATTACCGACACCGACAATGTCCATTTCACCCTGCTGACGATGAACACACATCCGGCGCATTTCGACTATGAATTCGCTTCCAAGACCGAATTCAAGAAACCGCTGGTCTGCTCCCCGCTGACCGTGGCTCTGATGGTCGGCATGAGCGTGTCCGACACCAGCCAGAAGGCGCTGGCCAACCTTGGATGGGACAAGATCCGCCTCACTCACCCCGTATTCCCGGGCGATACGCTCTATGCCGAAAGCGAGGTTCTGGAAAAACGTGAGTCGTCTTCCCGCCCGGAGCAAGGCATCGTGACGATCAAGACCATCGGCAAAAACCAGGACGGCAAGGTCGTCTGCACATTCGAACGGACGATGCTGATCTGGAAACGCGGTTTTGGCGGGGCAGACGACTGAGTTCGGAAATGACAGCCTGCCGCTATGGTGCGGCAGTGAATTTATTGGAGTAAGACAATGGCCAGTGCAGTGGAAGTTCCGACCGAGGAATTTGTTCCGCGGACAATTGATCCGGAGGACGAGCGCGCTTTTATGGATGCGATCGAGAAATGGGTTGAAGGCGAGGTAAAACCTGTTGTCATGGAGCATGACCATGGCGATATCTGGCCGGAGAAGCTGGTCGATCAGATGGCCGAGATGGGCCTTTTCGGTGCCACGATCGGACAGGAATATGGTGGACTGGGCCTGCCGGCCACGACTTATGCCAAGATTGTCACTTATATCTCTTCCTACTGGATGGCGATTACCGGAATCTTCAATTCGCATCTGATCATGGCCGCGGCGGTCGAGCGCTTTGGTACCGAAGATCAGAAACAGAAATGGCTGCCCAGATTCGCCACCGGTGAGATCCGCGGCGGACTGGCCCTGACCGAGCCCAATGCCGGGACCGACCTGCAGGCGATCCGAACCGTCGCGACCCGCGATGGTGACGACTATGTCATCAACGGCACCAAGACCTGGATTTCCAACGGCATCAAAGGCGAGTGTTTTGCCCTGCTCGTCAAAACCGATCCGAAGGCAGAACCGCGTTACAAGGGCATGAGCCTGATGATCGCGCCGAAAGGCGAGGGTTTCACTGTTGGCAAGAAATTCGAAAAGCTCGGATACAAGTCGATCGACAGTGCCGAGCTGATGTTCGACAATTACCGGATTCCGGCGGACAACCTGATTGGCGAGATTGAAGGCGAGGGATTTTTTCAGGCCACCGGTGGCCTAGAGCTGGGTCGGATCAATGTCGCCGCGCGCGGTGTCGGGCTGGCACAGGGTTCGCTGCGTCTCGCGACGGAATATGCTCAGCTGAGGGAGACCATGGGCAAGCCGATTTCCGATCATCAGGCGATCCAGCTGAAACTGGGCGAGATGGTGACCCGCGCCCGGGCATCCGAATTGCTGACCATGGATGCGGCCGAAGCCTATGACCGCGGCGAACGTTGTGACATGGAGGCGGGCATGGCGAAATATTTCGCGTCCGAATCCGCCGTGCGCAATTCCGAAGCTGTCCGACACAGTTTGCGTTTGATCCTTGAGGGGGGTGGGGATTGCAAACTGCAATA
>JBCBZY010000010.1:0-21674 GCA_039815115.1 Pseudomonadota bacterium
AGGAAATTGAATGACCAGCACCGAACCGATGGTCCAGAAGAAGCTGATCGCAACTATGGCCAGATAGAGCCGCCGGATATGCAAGGTCGCCGAAATCAGCTGGATCGAGGAGCGGACGAAATTGAAGTCGATTTTCTCAACTTCTTTCTGGGGAGGGGCTGCCGGCATGAACTGGCATCCGATCCGTCCAATCAGCGCGATGGCAAGGACTGCAATCACCGCGACTTCCACTCCGTTTCCGTAACGGTCAATGATTATGCCACCGAGGATTGTTCCGGCCAGAATGGCGATGTATGTGCCGGCTTCAACCAGGCCTGTGCCCGCCAGAACCTCATCCTTTTCAAGATGCTGAGGCAAAACCGCATATTTGATCGGCCCGAAAAAAGTGGACTGAAGTCCGAGCAGGAACAGCGCCGTGAGCATGATGGGCACGGACTGGATCCACAAGCCAATGCCACCGATGATGGCAATGCCTATTTCGAGTGTCTTTACAAAACGTGTAATCCGGGCCTTGTCATAATTATCTGCCAACTGGCCAGCGAGAGAAGAGAACAAAAAAAACGGCAATATGAATATGCCGGATGCGAGCGCGTTAAACTGGAATTCCTGCGCGGGATCCTGGTAAATTCCGTAAGTCACCAGAATGACCATTGAGAATTTGAAAAGGTTGTCGTTGAATGCTCCCAGCAGCTGTGTGACAAAAAGCGGCCAAAAACGGCGTTTGGCCAGAAGTCTGATGGCTGATGACATGTTCGGGAATTCCTGTTGTTTCCAGTGTTCCGACAGGGCTAGATTATGCGCCACCGTAACGATGTGCACGCGAAGCGCAAGACGTTGAATTTCCCGAGCTTCCGACCCGGGGCAGTCAAAAGAGAGAGGCGCGGGAAAGGATGGGATTTCCCTTTCTGCCGAAACCGTTTATGGCCATTCTCGAAATGCTGAATCTCCCTAACATTCTGACCTTGTCCCGGATATTTGCCTTGCCGTTTCTGGTTGCGCTGCTGTGGTGGCAAAAATGGGAATTCGGTTATTTGCTGGCGTTCGGTCTCTATTCGCTGATGGCCATTACAGACTATTTCGATGGTTATCTGGCAAGAGCACAGGGCACCGTGTCCAAACTCGGGATTTTTCTCGATCCGATAGCCGACAAAATCATGGTGGCCTCGGTGATCCTGATGCTGTGCGCCAAGCAATATATTGAAGGACCGCATGTTGTGGCGGCTCTTATCATTCTGCTGCGGGAAATTGCAGTCTCCGGACTCCGCGAGTTTTTGGCAGGTTTGCAGGTTAGTGTTCCTGTCTCCCAGCTTGCCAAATGGAAAACCACCTTTCAGCTGGTATCTCTGGGATCGCTGATACTGGCGGCTGGCCTGCCGCAATATGCCATGATCGAAACCGTTGGATTGTGGACGCTTTGGGCAGCCGCGATATTGACGCTCATCACCGGCTGGGACTATCTCCGTGTCGGTCTGAAACATATGGATTGACTGGCCCAGCATGACCCGAAAGCTCGACATTGTCTATTTCGCCTGGGTCAAGGAACGGCTCGGAAAAACAGAAGATGGTCTCGATATCCTCGAGGATATTCGCACTGTCGAAGATGTAATTGATCATCTTTGCGGGCAGGACGATCTCTATGATCAGGTTTTTGCCGACAGGTCACGCCTGCGCTTTGCACTGGATCAGCAATTGGTTCAGCCAGATACAAAGTTGGCCGATGCCAGGGAGCTGGCCATTTTTCCCCCGGTGACCGGAGGATGATCAAAATATCCGTTTCGTCAGCAGATTTTGATGCGGGTGAGGAAATCCGAAAAATCGCGGCAATGGGCGGTGGTGCCGTAGCCAGCTTCACGGGTCAGGTTCGAGGGGATGGAGAGTTGGTCGCGCTTGAGCTGGAACATTACCCCGCGATGACCGAACAAGCATTGCAGTCCATTGCCGAGCAAGCGGCAGCCCAATGGCCGTTGCATGGGATCACCGTGATACACCGAGTGGGCAGACTGGAGGTGAACGATCAAATCGTTCTGGTCTGTACCGGGTCCGACCATCGTCAGACAGCGATATCGGCCTGTTCTTTCATCATGGACAAACTCAAGACGGTCGCGCCTTTCTGGAAAAAGGAGATCTGGCAAGACGGATCGGAAAGCTGGGTGGAAGAACGACAGTCCGACCTTGACGCTGCGGAGGACTGGAACAAGCGCGGCTAGGCGGCTGCCCTTCGGCTTTTCGTTCGCGTCCAGTCCTGTCCATCCCGCATAATTTTGGCGAGCAACTGGAATTCTTCCTTGCGGGGACTGTTGCGTCGCCAGACCAGAGCTATATCCCTGTAGGCGCTATCGGACTTGATCGGACGAGCGCTGATATTGGTATGCTCCAATATGCCGCTGTCGACCGACATTTTTGGCAAAAGCGTGAGTCCAAGACCATTGTCGACCATTTGTACTAGTGTGTGAAGCGACGTACCCATCATGCGCGCCGACGCGCGAAGTTCCGGCCGATTGCAGGCCGCCAGTGCGTGATCTTTCAGGCAATGTCCGTCCTCGAGCAACAATAGCTGGTTTTCGTCAATCAAGGCTGGGTCGACGGTTTTCGGCGGATCACGGGGATCGTCTTTCGGAAAAGCGACAAATATTTCATCCCGGAAAAGTATTTCCGACTCCACGTCTCCGCAAGGGAAGGGCTGGGCGAGAAGCACGCAATCGACATGTCCGTGGTGGAGAGAGTCGCACGCTGCCTGACTGGTTTCTTCCTTGAGATACAGCTTCAGCTCCGGACGATCCTTCCGCAATCGCGGCAACAGGCTGGGCAGAAGAAACGGCGCTATGGTGGGAATGACGCTCATGCGCACGTCGCCAGAGAGCGGCTTGCCTGCCGAGCGCGCCATTTCCGAAAGCTCTTCAGCTTCCCGCAAAATACGGTGCGATTTCTCGACCATCTGATTGCCAAGCTCGGTAAACCGGACCACGCGCCGGGTACGTTCAACGAGAACCACGTCCAGCAGGGTTTCCAGTTCCTTGATGCCGGCCGAAAGAGTCGACTGCGTGACATAGCAGGCCTCGGCGGCCCGCCCGAAATGACCGTGTTCCTTCAGTGCAACCAGATATTGCAACTGTTTCAACGTGGGGAGATAGGTCGACATAATCTAATTCCTCGATATGTAGGCGGCAACTAATCTAGTTCGGTGATGAATGCGAGGGGGAAAATTCGACTCCGATCAATCAGTTGCAAAAAAGGACTGGAAAAACGTCTGAACGAGGCCTAGTTTTACAGCTTCTGACAATCCGGAGAGCAACATGTTTCGGGACCTTGGCAAATATCTGGACTCCATCAAGGCTAGGGACCCCGCTCCGAGGTCGCGCTGGGAAGTTCTGCTTTACCCCGGCATATTGGCGGTCGGCATGCACCGGATCGCGCACTGGCTGTTCAAGGGTGAGCTCTATTTCTTCGCCCGGCTGATCAATCACATGGCGCGCTTTCTGACCGGGATTGATATCCATCCGGGAGCGAAAATCGGGCGGCACCTGTTCATCGATCATGGTTTTTCGGTAATTGGTGAAACAGCAGAGATCGGCGACAATGTTACCATCTATCAATGTGTCACACTCGGCGGAACCAATCCGGCCAACGGCGTTGGTGGCAAGCGTCATCCAACGATCGAAGACGATGCAATCCTGGGTTCGGGCGCACAGATATTGGGTCCGATCACGGTAGGCCGAAGTGCCAGGATTGGCGCCAATGCCGTCGTGACTCAGGATGTGGCAGAAGGAGCCACAATGGTTGGGGTCCGGGCGCGTCCGACGCTGGTCCAGGTCGAACAATACCAGAAGGAATTCACGCCCTATGGAACACCCTGCAGCGAGGTGTTTGATCCGGCGACTCAGAAACTGGAAATCCTCCAATGCGAAATGGAGCAGCTCCAGAAACGCATCGCTGCCTATGCGGAAGAGCGGGAGTCCGGATCTTCGGACAAGATTTCCGATGAAAGAGACAGTGCTTGAAGCGCGCTGACGCGTCCAATATTGCCGTTTTTCCGGGACGCGGATCTCCGGCACTGCAGGTCGGCTTTGAACGGCGCGAGATCGAGCGGATTCTGAACCTTTATGGCCGGATGGTGGCAGCTGGCCACTGGCGTGACTATGCCATGGACATGGGCAAAGATGCTGCGGTTTTCGCGGCGTTTCGACGTACTTCCGAACGCCCGCAAATGCGGATCGAGAAGCGGCCCGCCAACCGTAACAAGCAAGGCATGTGGACCCTGCATGGCGAGCATGGCCAGATTCTCAAACGCGGGCATGAACTTGCAGGGGTACTCGCCCCGATGGAACGGCGCCTCGTGAAGATCGTTGAAAGCTAGTCAGAGGTTCGCTTAGCCACCAAGCCCATCAAGCGGCGGCTTCGGTATCCAGCGCATAGCCTGCTGATCGCACGGTTCGGATGATATCCGGACGATCACCCGCATTTAACGCCTTGCGCAAACGGCGGATATGCACGTCTACGGTCCGCAATTCGATATCGCTGTCCTGACCCCAGACGCTGTCTAGCAGGCGTTCCCGGGAAAAAACCCAGTTGGGATGTTCGAGGAAATGCCGGAGCAACCGGAATTCGGTTGGACCGAGGGGGATGGTATCCCCGCCGCGTTTCACCTTGTGTCCGACCGTGTCCATTTCCAGATCGCCAAAGGCCAGCTTTTCCCCGGCAAGGGCAGGGCGTACCCGGCGGAGCACGGCCTTTACCCGGGCGATCAGCTCACGCGGGCTGAACGGTTTGGTGATATAATCATCCGCACCTGTTTCCAGGCCGCGGATCTTGTCTTCCTCTTCCCCGCGCGCGGTCAGCATGATGATCGGAATATTGGCGGTTTCGGCAGACCGGCGAAGACGACGACAAACTTCGATTCCCGAAAGATTCTCGATCATCCAGTCGAGCAAAATCACATCGGGCCTGTTTTCCCGCACCAGCAATAAAGCTTCCTCGCCATCAGGCGTGTGCAGGACGTCATATTCCTCTTTCTTGAAGTTCCAGGAGAGAAGTTCCGCTAAAGCGGCGTCATCTTCCACCAGAAGAAGCTTCGCATTTTGCATCAGCTTGCTCCATTTCCATTTGGTTGCTCGAGGAGATCAGTGGGATTTTCTCCCCGATCACGTTCCGGCATTGGTTCGCCTTTGGCCGCGAAGTAGACCATTTCCGCTACATTGGTAGCATGGTCGCCGATCCGCTCAAGGTTCTTGGCGATAAAAAGCAAATGGGCCGCTTCACCAATATCCTTGGGATTTTCGATCATGTGCGTGATCACCGCGCGGAAAATGCTGGTGTAAAAGTCGTCAACCACCTGATCCCGTTCGCTGACCTCCATCGCCAGATCAGCATCGCGGCGGGCGAAGGCCTCAAGGGAATCGCGGACAAGTTCGGATGCGATCCGCGACATCGAAGGGAGCAATGAAATGGGCCCCAGCTTGTGTCCACCCGTAATCAAAGGCACGCGCTTGGCGATATTCTTCGCATAATCGCCAATCCGCTCGACGACGCCAGAGATCTTGAACGTCGCAATCAGTTCGCGCAGGTCGTCGGCCATTGGCGCGCGCAAGGCGATTGTCTGAAAGGTCAGATCGTCAATTTTCTGCTCAAGCTCGTCAATCAGCTTGTCGTCTTCCACGACCTGAGCCGCTAGCGCGAGATCATGATTCTTTAGCGCTTCCATCGAACGGGCGATGGCCTGTTCGCTGCGCCCACCAATTTCTGCAACCATTCCCCGCAGTTCGTTGATATCGGTATCAAACGCTTTGACGGTATGTTCTGTGCCGGTATTGGCCATATTCTGGGTTCCTTCCCTTCAGGCCCGCTTATCCGTAGCGGCCGGTAATATAATCCCGCGTCTTATCCTGTACCGGATTGGTAAAGATATCCGATGTCACACCATATTCGACCAGCGTTCCCAGATGGAAAAAGGCGGTCCGTTGTGAAACGCGCGCGGCTTGCTGCATGTTATGCGTCACTATCACGATAGCATATCTCCCGCGAATTTCGTGGATCAGTTCCTCGATTTTCGCCGTCGCGATCGGATCCAGCGCCGAACAGGGCTCGTCCATGAGGATGACTTCCGGATCCACTGCGATCGCCCGGGCGATGCACAAACGCTGCTGTTGGCCGCCGGAAAGGGCCGTTCCGCTGTCCTGAAGCCGGTCCTTCACTTCGCCCCAGAGACCGGCCCGTTGCAGGGAAGTCTCGACAATCTCGTCAAGTTCTTCGTTGCCCGAGGCGAGTCCGTGAATTTTCGGACCGTAAGCGATATTTTCGTAGATCGACTTGGGGAAGGGATTGGGTGTCTGAAACACCATCCCAACCCGTGCCCGCAATTGAACCACGTCCATCTTCGGTGCGTAAATATCTTCGCCTTCCAGCGTGATGTCACCTGTTACCTTGGCGATGGGAATGGTGTCGTTCATCCGGTTGAGACAGCGCAGGAATGTGGATTTGCCGCAGCCGGACGGACCAATAAAGGCTGTGACATTGTCCATGTTTACATCAATGGAGACATCGTTGATGGCCTGCTTCTCTCCGTAGAAGACGTTCACATTGCGCGTCGTCATCTTGGGAGGGCCTTCGCCGGCGCTAACACCGGAGGGATTGCTTTCCGAGGCCGGAAAACTGTCGGCGGCTATGTCGGCTGTTTGCGTGTCAGTCATATCTTCACCTACCATCGCGTTTCAAAGCGGTTGCGCAAGTATATCGCAACAGCGTTCATCGTGAGCAAAAAGATCAGCAGAACGATGATAGCTGCTGATGTTTTTTCGACAAAGCCGCGATTGACTTCGTCCGACCAGAGAAAAATTTGCACCGGCAATACCGTGGCCGGATCTGTTACACCACCAGGGGGCGTGGCAATGAATGCCCGCATGCCGATCATTAGCAGCGGTGCGGTTTCACCCAGCGCGCGTGCCATGCCGATAATGGTACCAGTGAGGATACCAGGAAGCGCGAGTGGCAGGACATGATGGAACACGACCTGGATCGGGCTCGCACCCACGCCCAGCGCGGCTTCGCGTATGGAGGGCGGGACGGCTTTTACAGCGTTACGTCCGGAGATCACGATCACCGGCATGGTCATGAGAGCCAATGTCAGGCCACCAACCAGAGCTGCCGATCGTGGCAAGGCAAAAAGATTCAGGAAGACTGCGAGGCCAAGCAGTCCGAAGATGATCGAAGGAACCGCCGCGAGATTGTTGATCGAGACCTCGATCATGTCGGTATACCGGTTCTTGGGAGCATATTCTTCCAGATACAAGGCCGCCAGAACGCCAATCGGAAAGGCGAGGGCGAGTGTCACAAACATGGTGATCAGCGAACCTTTGAGCGCGCCCCAGATGCCGACCTGCATCGGGTCCGTGGCGTCGGAATTGCTCAGGAAATTCCAGTTGAACCCGGTACTGAGCTGATCGGACAGATCTTCTACCTTGCTTTCGGCCGCTGGGCTGCCATCACCCTTATAGGCAACGTCCAGTTCGGATTCGACGGGCAGGGAGATGGTTGCAGTCTGTTCCAGAAGCGCCGGATTGTCGACAATCGCATTGCTCACCGCGCGCCAGGATCCCCCGGAAAACAACTCGGTGCCCTCACTGCCATATTGTAGTTCAATACTGGTGTTCACGATGTCCTGCAGTCCGAGCGTACGCAGTTTGTCCGCTGCATCAGGCCCCTGATACTGGCTGGCCGAAGCGCCGCCCGTCATGGCCGGAAAATCGATTTGAAGCGGCAGTTCGGTCTGTGTGAACCCGCGCAGACCGTTCCCCATCATGACGATCAGAAGAAATGCGAGAAACCCGGCCGACAGGATAATGGCGGCCAGGCCCAGCCCTTTGAACCGGCGCTCGGCGGCATAGCGTTTGGCGATGCGCTTTTGCATCGCATCACTCTGCCAGTTGGTTGGCTGGCGGGCCTCGGATGTGCTTGCGATATTATTCATAAGCTTCCCGATATTTCTTGACGACACGAAGCGCGATCAGGTTGAGCAAAAGGGTCACGATAAACAACACGAGACCCAGAGCGAAGGCGGCAAGGGTTTTCGGACTGTCAAATTCCTGGTCACCCGTGAGCAATTTTACGATCTGGGTCGTCACCGTCGTTACGCTGGAAAACGGATTTGCTGTCATGTTGGCGGCGAGACCGGCGGCCATCACGACGATCATCGTTTCGCCGATAGCCCGGCTCACTGCAAGCAATACGCCGCCCACAACTCCGGGCAAAGCCGCGGGGATCAGAACTTTCTTGATGGTTTCGCTTTTTGTTGCCCCCATCGCCAGCGACCCGTCCCGCATGGCACTGGGGACTGCGGCAATGCTGTCATCGGCCATGGATGAGACAAAGGGAATGATCATGATCCCCATCACAACACCAGCCGCGAGTGCGGATTCCGAAGAGGCCCCGGAAATACCGATCGAAACCGCAAAGTCCCGCAATGCCGGTGCGACAGTCAGTGCGGCAAAATATCCATAAACAACCGTCGGAACGCCGGCGAGAATTTCCAGTATCGGTTTCATCCACTGCCGGAAATTGGCTGGTGCATATTGGGTCAGGTATATCGCGCTCATCAGACCAAGCGGAATGGCGACGATCATGGCAATGATCGCGCCGATAAAGACCGTACCCCAGAAAAGCGGAATGGCGCCAAAACCGGTTTCTCCGCGCGGGCCGGCGACGGCTTTGGGATTCCATTCCATTCCGAACAGGAAATCCAGTGGCGATACCATCGAAAAGAAGCGTACGGACTCAAAAATCAGTGATACAAAAATGCCGATAGTGGTAATGATTGCGATCAATGAAGCGAGCAACAGGGTGACCATCGTCACGCGTTCGATTTGCGTTCGGGCACGCAAGACCGGCTTCAGGCGCAGCCAGGAGAATACCCCGCAGGCAAAGACCAGCAAAAGTGCCGCGATCATTCCGATTGTCTGATACCAGGAAATGGCCGTGCGATAGGGTTCGACCATCGTTTCGGACAGCGGGTTGAAGGCCTGGTCCTGTTGACCCTGAGCAATGGAGCGAGCTTCGGAGAGGATCGAGCCCCGGGCAAATGGATCATCGGGAAGCGCTTGTGCCGCCGGACTGGACAGCGCCGTTTCCGTAATCATGGCCGGGGTGACCAGGTTCCAGACCAGCAGGAAAATCGATGCCGGAATGATCGCCCAGAGGGCCACATACCAGCCATGATAATTGGGACGCGAGTGGACAAGGCTGCGGCTATCGGCGGAAGTGGTGAAACTCGCCGCCTTGGCCTTGCCAAAAAACCAGGCAAGAGCGCCGAGGATGACAATCAAAAAGAAGAGAATGGAGCCAGTCACAATGAAACACGGAATCCCTGAATGGCTGGCGACGGCAGGCCGTTGAAAAAAGGATTTGTTCGCGGAAACACTATTTCAGTTCATCTTCGGTGAGTGTCGGAAGATCCTGTGCAACACCTGCCATTTGGGCGCGAATATCATCTGGAGAAGCGATCAATCCCGTATCGACCAGATAGCCGTCGTCACCTCCGGCTTCGACAAATGCGGTCAAATATTCCTGCAGTCCGGGGATGACCCCGACATGCTGCTTTTTCGTGTAAATATATAGAGGCCGAGCACCCGGATATTCGCCGGAAGCGATGGCTTGATAATTCGGTTCCACTCCGGAGATTTCGATACCCCTGACGCTGTCCAGATTTTCCTCCAGAAAGCTGAATCCGAAAATTCCAACGCTGTTGGGATTGGCCTTGAGTTTCTGCACGATGAGATTGTCGTTCTCGCCCGTGTCAACATAAGGACCATCTGCCCGGACATCGTGGCAGATGGCGTCAAAGCCGTCTTCGTCCGTGTCCTTCAGCGCGGCGGTGGCCGCGTCGGTCTGGCAGCCAACTTCCATGATTAGCTCGGTCAGCGCATCCCGCGTGCCGGACGTGGATGGAGGGCCATACACACTGATCGCAATATCCGGCAGGCTGCTGTTCACATCCGACCATTTTTCGGTCGTATTGTCCTCGCCATAGGGCTTCTCGGCGATGGCCTCGTAAATCTGTTTCGGAGTCAGCTTGATGGCCGGTCCGTCAATGGCCTGGGCAAAAGCGATGCCGTCTATGCCAATCTGCAGTTCTATGACATCGGTGACGCCATTGCTCTGGCACATTTGCAATTCCGTTGCCTTCATGCGCCGGGAAGCGTTGACGATGTCGGGCGTTTCCGCCCCGATACCGGCGCAGAACAGGTTCATGCCCCCGCCGGTGCCAGTAGATTCGAGAATCGGGGAATTGCCGCCGCCATCCGCGCTGAACTGCTCAGCCACAGCCTTGGCGAACGGAAACACCGTGGAAGAACCGACGATCCGAATTTCGCTGCGATTTCCTCCCTGACCCCCGGAGGCCTGATCCTGACAAGCAGAAAGTGCAAGAGCAGATACCGCGAGAAGCGCGAATCTAATCATCATGTGGCTGTCCCCGTAATTCCAAGACTTGAGCAGGTTTCGTCCAAGAATCGCTTCGCAATTCCCGTCCGGAATGGCCTGTATTTAGGCAGTCGCAGTGTCCTGTCCATGACAGATATATTACAAATTTGTGACCACCTTCTCCAGGGGCTGGCCGGCTTCCGTATCGGCGGGGTCAAGTTTGAGTATGGGCAGGAAAACGCTGACCGTTGTGCCAACGCCAAGTTCGCTGTTAATTTCCATGCGGCCACCATGTCTTTCAGTAATATGTTTCACAATGGCGAGGCCGAGACCGGTTCCGCCAATCGCTTTGCTCCGGCCCTTGTCGATCCGGTAGAACCGCTCTGTCAGGCGAGGAATGTGGTCAACCGAAATGCCTTCGCCCTCATCTGTAACGGACAGCTTGAGCATGGAGCCGGACCGATTGGGTTCAACGCTGACCGAAACCGGCGTCCCCTTGCGGCCATATTTGTAGGCGTTGCTAACCAGATTGTGCAGCAGTTGCGACAATTGTGAACGATCCCCCCGGATCATCGGCAGGTCATTCGGCAGATCGACCTGAAAGTCCGATTCTTTCCTGCCTCGGCTTTCGAGATAGAAGCGCCGCACATCCTCGATCAGTTTCTCAAGATCCAGCGGTTCTTCGGGCAACTGGAATTTTTCGGCTTCAATGCGCGACAAGGACATCAGATCGCCGATGAGTCGCTGCATCCGGTCGGCTTCCTCGTACATGATCTTCAGGAATCGCGCCCGGGTGTCATCGTCCTTGCCGGCGGCCGGGTCTTCGAGAGTTTCCAGAAAGCCCTTGATTGCGGCCAGCGGCGTGCGCAATTCGTGGCTGGCATTGGCGACAAAATCGGTCCGCATGCGCTCTGCGGCATAGCGGCTGCTCTGGTCCGACAGCTGGACCAGTTTGAGCCCGTCTTGCAGTCCGTGAATACGCAATTCCCAACGCTGCTCGGCACTGCCGACCCCTACCAGCAATATCGGCTCGCCGCTATGGGTGGCGTTGGGGTTGGCCAACCGGTCGGCGGCGGCCGGATGGCGAATGGCGATGCGGACATCTTCGCCGACTATGTGATTTCCCAGAACGGCTTCGGCAGCCGGATTTGCCGCCGCAACTTTGGCGTTGCGAACCAGCAGGATCGGATCCGTAATCGGGTTGATCACGTCCTGATAAGCCTCTGCACGTCCTTGAAACAGTATCTGTTTTCGCTGCCGTTCCAGCGCTGCCTGTTCAGGCGGAGCCTCGCGCGGACGGTGAAGAGCGACAACCGCAATGGCGGCGAGCCCCATGACTGACATGAACAGAATTTCCGCCAGACTGCTCGTTGCGCGACTGGCCAAAGTCGCGCCAGCAACGATCAGGAACATGGCTATAAGAAAGCGAACAGGCAAAAATCGGTCCACCCGGATGAGAGAATTGGGACGATCCGGGTTTTACTCCCGAACCGGTCTCTATCGCAACGGAATTGTGGACGCTGGGCGGGAGGCGTCATGACGTCATTGATGATTGCATTAACAGTTTCGGCGCTTTTGTCCCGATAATGGACGGGCCGGACTTTGGGGTAACTGTTTCCTCGCCATTAAGGGAATTTGCCTATATATCGCCGATCAAGAGGATCTGACTGCATCATGACGAACGAAACCAATCCGAATCAGCCAGCTGGCGAAGATCACCAGAAAGGTGAGAATTCCGGCATTGTGACGCGGCGGCGTGCGCTGATGATGGGCGCGGTTACCGCGTCCGCTGTTGTCAGCATCAAGCCCGCACTAGCGCAGACCGCCGGTTCGGTTCTGAACTGCGAGATTCCCATTCCCGGCAATCATGCTGCCGGTGGATATATCGCTCCGGATGGCAAAGTCGTGCCGCCGGATACGCCAGGCGCCTTTCCGCCAGCCTATGACAGTTTCAGCGGCGAAGAAATCAAGCGGGCCATGAACG
This sequence comes from Pseudomonadota bacterium, assembly GCA_039815115.1. Classification (GTDB taxonomy): domain Bacteria; phylum Pseudomonadota; class Alphaproteobacteria; order Sphingomonadales; family Sphingomonadaceae; genus Parasphingorhabdus. The sequence goes on from JBCBZY010000010.1 coordinate 12,392, forward strand.
GTCGATCGCTGCCGGGGGTTTCGCGGGAGCAGTCCAAGGCCTATGTCAATTATGTCCGCCGGCTACAGTCCGGTCAAAGCGGCTTCACCTGCTACGCATCGCTCCAAATGCCGCGATAGGCAGGATTTTGACCCGATAATCCGGGCAACCAATCTTAACATTTTTCTGCTATCAGACCATGCGATTTGAATGACTTGCATGACGCGGGGCAATATTGAAGACCGATGAGCCAGCAGTATAAACTCAAGGCTGATGACGCCCTGACCGAGCATCCGCTCGACAGCATGACAGCTATTTTTCAGGCGTCATCCGGCATCACCCATCTCGTGACCGATCCGATTCCGGCGATTCTGCATGTGCTGACCGATCAGTTTGCGGAATGCGAACAAGTTGCGGCACGGCTGAAAAAGCAATTTGAGCTGGAAGCCGATGACGATGTCGAAGAGATCGTGGCAGCACGGCTCGAAGAGCTATGGCAGCTGGGGCTCGTCGAAAGGCGGACAAATCCGTGAATCCACTGCTCGAAACACATCTCGCAATCGGTCCTGCCCGGTTTCGCATCGCTTCTGCGTGGCAGCAGCCGCTGGATCTGCTGAACCGGCTCTATGAGGACTATCCGGAGCCGGAAGACGGATTTGCCGACTTCACGGTGCGTCTGGAACCGGAAAAACCCTGGCGCCGGTTTGTTCGTCCTTCGGTGCATATATCCGGTGACTTCTGGCTGCCTGATGCCGCGCCATTGCCGTTGCGACAGGGGCTTCTGGCTGCCGAAATGGGAATGAATCTGCAAATGGCGCTGGGCTGGCGGCGCCATTTGTTGCTGCACGCCAGCACGGTGGAAAAGGATGGCAGGGCGCTGGTCATGACCGGACTGTCCGGATCGGGGAAATCGACACTTTCGGCCATGCTGGGAGAGCGCGGCTGGCGGTTCATGGGCGATGAGTTTGCGCTGTTATGCCCGGAAACCGGACAGTTGCATCCCTTTCCGCGTCTGGTCAGCCTGAAAAACACCGCCATTGCAGCTATGGAGAAAGAGCTTCCGGATGACAGGTTCGGGCCGCTGCTGAAAGCGACGCCAAAGGGAGATATACGCCATCTGAGGCCGGATCCGGCAGCCATTGCCAAGATGCAGGTTCCGGCACGGCCGGCGCTGCTATTGTTCCCGCGCTTTGGCCATGATCGCGCCATTCGCGAAATGGGCAAATCGGAAATATTTGTCCGGTTGACCCAGGCGTCGACCAATTATGTTGCGCTCGGAGAGGCGGGCTTTCACGCGCTGACCCAATTTGTCGATCAGGTTCCCGCCCGTGCCATCGACTATCAGTCAGGCGCAGAGGCGGAAGAGCTCATCAACACGCTTTGGGATGAGCTGGCAACATGAGAAACGCATGGCCTCTTGTCCGCGCGCTGCGAGACCCGACTTCGGTAAAGGCGCTGGATGGCGCGGAGTGGACCGCGCTGATCAGCATTGCGCGTGCCGAATCTCTGATTGGCAGCCTGGCGCAACGATTGCGGAAAGTGGATGTGCCCGCGCAGGTGCGTCCCGTGCTCGATGATGCCATTGCGGCGCATGAACTGGCCCGGCAGCAGGCGCTGTGGGAGGCCGATTGCGCGCGGCGCGCACTTGCCGGCTATGGCGGGAAAGTGGCGCTGATGAAGGGTACAGCCTATGTCGCCGCCGGCCTCGATGCGGGTGTTGGCCGGAGCATTGGCGATCTCGACATCATGGTGGCGCGCGAGGACCTGAAGCAGGTTGAAAACATGCTGCTCGACGCGGGATGGGAATGGGTCAAGCCTGATCCCTATGACGATCAATATTATCGCGAGCACATGCATGAACTCCCGCCGCTGATCCACCGGGACCGCGACCGGATGATCGATGTGCATCATACGACATTGCCGCTGACCGCGCGGCCGACACCGGATGCTCAGGCCATGCTGGATGCTGCTGTTGAGCTTCAATCGGGCCTGTATGTGATGTCGCCAGAGGACATGGTGCTGCATGCCGTGGCGCATTTGTTTGCCGACGGCGATCTGGCCGGCGGATTGCGCAACCTGTGGGACATTGACCACCTGGTGCGGGAGTTTGCGGACGCGGATGAGGAATTCTGGACGGTGCTGGGCACGCGGGCCAATACGCATGGTCTGGTGCCGCATCTGGCCCGGGCTTTGCGGCTGGCAGCGCGCCTATATGACACGCCGGTCTACAAATATCGTGCAGGCCAGACAAAACTCAGCGACTATCTTTACCAACGCCGCCTGCTTGCCCGCGATGGCTTGGGACGCGAAACGCGGGCTTTGACAAGGCTGTTCTTCTATGTCCGCTCGCACTGGCTGCGCATGCCTCCGCTGATGCTGGCGCGGCATTTGTTTGTGAAATGGCGAAAGGGGCAGGGGGCAATATGAATTCTGCGCTGCAATCGGACTGGCATAAGCAGCAGTCTCATGGCATGGGGCGGCAAGTCATGTTTACGGGATCAATTCTATGACCACTCGACCCCTCGCCGCAATCATTTTGGCCGCCGGTCAGGGCACCCGGATGAAGTCCGAAACCCACAAGGTTCTGCACCCGATTGCAGGAAAACCGATGCTGCATCATCTGCTGGACACGGTGGACGCTATCGGCGTGGAGCGCACCGTTGTTGTGGTTGGGGCCCGGCGGGAGCAGATTGAAGCCAGTGTGGCGGATCGTCAGGTCGATATTGCCGTGCAGGAAGATCAGCTCGGCACCGGGCATGCGGTGGCGCAGGCGAAAGATGCACTGGAAGGGTTCGCTGGCGACGTGCTGATCCTCTACGGCGATGTGCCCATGGTCAGCGCGAGCACCATGCAGGAGATGATTGCGCGACTGAATAACGGTACCGATCCCCGGGCCGTAGTGCTCGGCTTCCGGCCAAATGATGCCGGTGCCTATGGCCGGATCATCGCCGGCGAGCAGGGCGAAATCGAGAAAATGGTCGAGTATAAGGACGCCAGTGACGCCGAACGCGCGGTCAACCTGTGCAATAGCGGCCTGATGGCGGTGCGCTCGACCGACCTGTTCATCCTGCTCGACCAGATCAGCAATGACAATGCGGCGGGCGAATATTATCTGCCCGATATCGTGATGCTCCCCGGCCAGCAAAGCGCGGTGATCGAAGTCGATGATCCGGCGGAAGTGGCCGGCGTCAACAGCCGTAGCGAACTGGCTGCGGTCGAGGCCGAATGGCAACAGCGCCGACGTGAGCAGGCGATGGCCAATGGGGTGACACTGATCGCGCCAGAAACCGTCTGGTTTTCGCATGATACAGCCGTTTCTTCAGATGTGGTCATAGAGCCGAATGTGATATTTGGACCGGGCGTTTCGATCGCATCAGGTGCGACCATTTTCGGTCACAGCCATATTGAGGGCGCAACCATTGGCGTGGGTGCCAAAGCTGGTCCTTTCGCGCGGCTCCGCCCCGGGGCTGTCCTCGAAGAAGGTGCGAAAATCGGCAATTTTGTTGAGATGAAGAAAGCCGTCCTGGGTAAGGGTGCCAAAGCCAGCCATCTCACTTATCTCGGCGATACCGAAGTGGGCGAGGGCGCCAATATCGGCGCGGGCACCATCACCTGCAATTATGACGGCTATTTTAAATATAAAACCACCATCGGCAAGAACGCCTTCATCGGCAGCAACAGCGCGCTGGTGGCGCCGGTGAACATCGGCGAGGGCGCGATTGTCGGGGCCGGAGCGACGGTGACGAAAGACGTTGAAGCTGGCGATCTGGCACTGGTCCGACCCGAACAGACCGCAAAAAAGGGCTGGGCGGACCGGTTCAATGCCGTGAGTGCGAAGAAGAAGGCGGGTAAGTGACGAAAAACTATCTGTTTGTTTGCAGTCAGAACAAATGGAGAAGCCCCACTGCCGAGCAGATATTTTCCGAACGAACAAATATTCGCGTCAGTTCGGCTGGCACGAATAATGACGCGGAAAACCCTCTGGATGTTGAGCAGATAGAGTGGGCTGACGTCATTGTCGCCATGGAACGCCAGCATCGAAGCAAGATTCAGCAACGATTCAAATCGGTCATGAACGACAGGAAGATTGTCGTCCTGGGCATTCCGGACAAATACCGGTTCATGGATCCGGATCTCATCGAATTACTTCAGGAAAAAATGCGCCGCCATCTTCCTGATTGACATGATATCATGATATGATATCACCATATCATGACTCGCATACTGGCTGACCTTTCCGAAGAAGACGTGCAATGGCTCGACGCACAGGCGGTGGAGCAGGGGACGTCGCGGGCGCAGTTGCTGCGCGATGCGGTGGCGGCGTTTCGCGCGGATACGTCCAAACAGGGCATCGAGAAACATTTCGGCATCTGGCGGGATCGCCGCAGTCCGCAGGATCCGGTTGAATGGCAGCGGCGGGAGCGGGCGTCCTGGACGCGGCCGTGGGATCCGGATTACTGGGACGTGCGCAAGGAATTTCCCGATCTGTTTGACGCTGCAGATGACCGGGAGGCTGAACGGTATCGCGTGAAGGAAGATCGAAGAGGCCGTGTCACATGAACGAGGCGGTCTTTGATTCCAACATTCTGTTTGACGCGCTCAATGACATTGGTCGCGCCAGTGTTGAACTCCAGCGTTATGACCGGCGCTATATCAGCCGCCTGACCTGGGTCGAGGTTCTGACCAAAGCGCTGCCTGATGACAGCGATCGCGCCGAGGATTTTCTGTCCTTTTTCAACATTATTGAAGTCAATGAGGAAATCGGCCGTCGAGCCGCCTTGCTGCGCAGCGACCGGCGACGGCTGAAGGCGATGGATGCGGTTGTCCTTGCCTCCGCCCAGCTCACCGGGCGGATCCTGATCACTCGAAACTCCCGCGATTTTCCGGCCGAAATGCCGGGTATAAGAGTGCCATATACATTATGATTTTATCCCATTTCGTCATTGCGAGCAAAGCGAAGCAATCCAGGGCGGTGTTCTCACCGTGCTGGATTGCCGCGTCGCTGCGCTCCTCGCAATGACGTCCACTACAGGCAAAACCGGAAAGACAGATTATGTGCGGAATTATCGGAATTGTTGGCAAGGTAGCTGTGTCGGATCGTCTGGTCGATGGTCTCAAGCGGATGGAATATCGCGGATATGACAGCGCCGGTGTGTGCACCGTCGAGAATGGCCAGCTGATCCGCCGCCGGGCCGAGGGCAAGCTGTTCAATCTCGTCAATGTGCTGAAAACAGATGACGCGCCGGGGCATACTGGCATCGCACACACCCGCTGGGCGACACATGGCGCGCCGACCACGTCCAACGCCCATCCGCATGCAACTAGCGAAGTTGCGCTGGTCCACAATGGCATTATCGAGAATTTCAAACCGCTGCGTGATGAACTGATCAAGCGCGGGCGGCAGTTTGAAAGCGAGACCGACACCGAGGTGGTGGCGCATCTGGTGAGCGAACAGGTGGAAGACGGCAAGTCTCCGGAAGAAGCAGTGCAAGCCGTTCTGCCGCGATTACGGGGGGCCTTTGCGCTGGCCATTGCTTTCCGTTCCCATCCCGGATTGCTGATCGGCGCCCGGCTCGGCTCTCCGCTGGTCGTGGGCTATGGCGAGGGGGAAACCTATCTCGGCTCCGATGCGCTGGCGCTGGCTCCGCTGACGCAGCAGATCTCCTATCTGGAGGAAGGGGACTGGGTGGTTGTGACCGAAGAGGGCGCGATCATTTACGACAAGCAAAACAAGGCCGTGGACCGGGAAGTGACCACGTCGGGAGTCTCCGCTGCGACAATCGAAAAAGGCCAGTACCGGCACTATATGCAGAAGGAGATATTTGAGCAGCCGACGGTCGTGGCCCAGACTCTGCAAAGCTATATCCGGCCGCTCGAACAACAGGTCGCGCTGCCGCAGATGGACTTTGATCTTGAGAGCATCAAGCGGATCACCATCGTCGCCTGCGGGACCAGCTATTATGCCGGGATGGTGGCCAAATACTGGTTCGAGACCTTTGCCCGGGTGCCCGTCGATCTCGATGTCGCTTCGGAATTCCGCTATCGTGAACCGGTTCTGGAACCGGGCGGACTGGCGCTGTTTATCTCGCAGTCGGGAGAAACGGCCGACACGCTGGCGGCGCTGCGGCACAGCAAGGAAAATGACCAGAAGATCGCGGTCGTTGTGAACGTCCCGACCAGTTCGATGGCGCGTGAGGCTGATCTGTTGCTGCCCACCCATGCCGGTCCCGAAATCGGTGTCGCCTCCACCAAGGCCTTTTCCTGCCAGCTTGCGGTGCTCGCGGCGTTGGCAGCCCATCTGGCGGTGGTGAAAGGCAAGATGACCCGCGAGGAAGAACGTGATGTCGTAAAGCACCTCACCGAAGCACCGGCGGCGCTGAATGCGGCACTGGCTTATGACGAGGCGATTGCCGACATGGCGCATCTGGTCGCGCCAGCCCGCGACGTGCTCTATCTGGGCCGCGGTCCGGATTATCCACTGGCGCTGGAGGGCGCGCTGAAGCTCAAGGAAATCAGCTATATCCACGCAGAAGGTTACGCTTCCGGCGAAATGAAGCACGGGCCGATTGCGCTGATCGACGAAGCCGTGCCCGTTATCGTGCTCGCACCATCTGGTCCGTTGTTCGAAAAAACCGTCTCCAACATGCAGGAAGTCCGGGCGCGGGGTGGCAAGATCGTGCTGATCTCGGATGCTGATGGCCTGGCCGAAGCAGGCGAAGGATGCCTGGCGACAATCGAAATGCCGCGCGTCCATCCGCTGATCGCGCCGCTGGTTTATGCTGTACCTGTACAATTGCTGGCCTATCATGTGGCCGTAGCCAAGGGCACAGATGTCGACCAGCCCCGCAATCTCGCGAAATCGGTCACCGTGGAGTAGACATGTCCGACAATCCTTCAATCGTCGCGGTCGAGACCGCAGACGGAAAATTTCAGCAGACCGTAACGGTTGGGCAGCACGAATTTCTGGCTGACGAACCGGTTTCCATTGGCGGGCTCGACAGCGGGCCCACGCCTTATGACCTGTTACTCGCGGCGCTTGGCAGCTGCACGTCGATGACGATGAAGATGTATGCTGATCACAAAGGCATTCCGCTGGAGGGCGTGCATATCGAACTGGAACATAGCCGCGATCATGTAGCAGATTGCGAGAGCTGCAATAATAATGACAATCGCATCGACGTAATCGACCGGTCGATCACCATCCGCGGAGATCTGACCGATGAACAGCGCGCGAAACTGATGGAGATTGCCGACAAATGCCCGGTGCACCGGACATTGCAAAACCGGATCGACATTCACAGCACAGAAGTGCGCGAATGAACAGGATCGCAGGCGGTTGCCATTGTGGCGCCATCCGCTTTGAAGCGGACGTCCCGGCTGCGCCCGAGCTGCTGGCGTGCAATTGTTCGATCTGCGCGCGCACCGGCTTTGTGCATCTGATCGTTCCCCACTCTGATTTCCGGTTGTTGCAGGGAGAAGGCGCACTGACCAGCTACCAGTTTGGCAGCAAGCAGGCAGATCATCTGTTTTGTTCAAAATGCGGGGTCAAGAGCTACTACCAGCCCCGTTCGCATCCGGACAGCTGGAGCATTAATTACAACTGCCTCGATGCCGGTCATGGACTGCTACCGGTCATCCGCGATTTTGACGGGCAGAACTGGGAAAAAGCGAAGGCTGCGCTCGACGCTACGGATTGACGGACCCTCGCGGTGAAGCGTATAGGCGGGAACGCTATCGAAGGGCGGCCAATCGGGTCGCCTTTTCTGTTTGCGAAATGCCGGCAGACCCCGGCCATCAAAGGAAAAGATGATGACGATTACACCTCTCATGCCCGTTTATCCCCGGTGTGGTTTTCGTCCGGTCCGAGGCGAGGGCGCCTGGCTGATTTCCGAAGATGGCAGCAGGGCGCTGGATTTTGCCAGCGGCATCGCGGTAAACCTTCTGGGCCACGGTCATCCGCACCTGACCAAAGCGATCCAGGACCAGGCCGCAACGTTGATGCACGTGTCGAATCTTTACGGCAGTCCGCAAGGCGAAGTCTTTGCGCAGCGTCTGGTCGATACCACTTTCGCAGATACGGTGTTCTTCACCAATTCCGGCGCCGAGGCGGTCGAATGCGCGATCAAGGCGGCGCGGGCCTATCACCAGTCGCAGGGCAGTGACCGGTTTGAGATTATCACCTTCAAAAACGCCTTTCATGGCCGGACGATGGCGACGATCTCGGCGTCCAATCAGGAAAAGATGCATCACGGCTTTTCGCCGCTGCTGCAGGGGTTCCGCTACGTCGATTTCGATGATCTCGAAGGTGCGAAAGCGGCGATCAACGAAAATACGGCAGCGTTTCTGGTCGAGCCGATTCAGGGCGAGGGCGGCGTTCGTCCTGCCTCTGATGCGTTCATGAAAGGCCTGCGCGAACTGGCAGACGAGCATGGCATATTGCTGGTGCTCGACGAAGTGCAATGCGGTGTGGCCAGGACAGGGGCACTCTTTGCACATGAGCTTTACGGGGTCACACCGGACATCATGGCCAGCGCCAAGGGTATTGGCGGCGGGTTCCCGTTCGGTGCCTGTCTGGCAACCGAAGAGGCCGCGCGGGGCATGGTCGTCGGGACACATGGCTCCACCTATGGCGGCAATCCGCTGGCCATGGCTGCCGGCAATGCGGTCTGGGACGTAGTCGCCAATGACGAGTTTCTGGAAAATGTCCGCAGCACCGGGGACAAATTGCGGGCGGCTATCGAGCAATTTATCGGCAATTATCCCGATCTCTTAACCGGTGTCCGCGGCAAGGGCCTGATGCTGGGCATCACCATGTCGCGGGAAACCCGCTCGTTTGTGGCCCATTTGCGCGACAATCATGGTCTGCTGACCGTGGCTGCGGGGGACAATACCCTGCGCGTGTTGCCGCCGCTCAATATCGATGAAAGCCACATCGCGACTTTTATTGAGAAACTGTCCGCAGGCGCGGCTGATTACCAGGCACCGGAATCATGACCCGGCATTTCCTCAACCTGGCTGACGCCGGCGGTGACGCGATTGCTGCCATGATCAACGACGCCATGGACCGTAAGGCGGCGCGCAAGGACTGGCCGAAAGGCAAGGCCGATGCCGATGCGCCGCTCGCTGACCATGTTCTCGCGATGATCTTCGAGAAGAGCAGCACGCGTACACGCGTCTCCTTTGACATCGGGATCCGGCAACTGGGCGGCACCAGCATCGTGATGGACAGCGGGTCGATGCAACTGGGTCGCGGAGAAACGGTCGCCGATACCGCCAGGGTATTGTCCCGCATGTGCGATGCGAT